>JAEZNV010000053.1 GCA_023441725.1 Actinomycetes bacterium
TTTTGCGTGCCGAGCAGACTATCTACCCGGCACAAGACGACATCCTCAATGCCCTCGCCTACACGCCGGCCGACCAGGTCAAGGTTGTCATCTTGGGTCAAGACCCCTATCACGGACCCAACCAGGCCATGGGGCTGTCGTTCTCGGTCCCCGCGGCGCAAACCAAGTTGCCGCCGAGCCTGCGCAACATCTACAAGGAACTCAATGCCGATCTGGGTTGCCCCATTCCCGCCACAGGAGATCTAACGCCATGGGCACAACAGGGCGTCCTGCTTCTCAACACTACGCTCACCGTGCGCGAACACGCCGCGAACTCGCACGCCAAACTAGGCTGGAGCACGCTCACCGACTACGTTATCGAACGCTGCTGCCAGCTGCCCCAGCCGGTAGTCTTTTTGGCATGGGGCCGCTTTGCCCAGCAGATGGTCGAAGGCAAGCTCGCCGCGACCGGCGCGGGTAAGGCAACCAGCAAGTTCTGTCTGGCCTCCACGCACCCCTCGCCGCTTTCGGCCAATCGTGCCACGGCGGAACTCCCTGCCTTTATGGGATCGCGTCCCTTCTCCGCCGCCAATCGGCTACTCGAACAGCACGGCTCGACCCCCGTCAACTGGACTTGCCTCGACTAAAAATCGATACATCAAAAATGCGCCCGACGGCTTTCCATCGGGCGCGTTTCCTATTCGGGCCAAATAAATTGCGTGCGGCCGGCCTCGCCGCCATCGATTAGCAGACTCTGTCCGGTCATAAACCGGTTGGTCACGCCCACAAAGTAGATCCACTCGGCGATCTCTTGGGCGGTGGCCCAGCGCTTAAGCGGCGTGAGCTCCATAATCTGGTTCCACAGGTGTTCGTCTTCCATCACGCAACGGTTGAGCGGCGTGATAACGCCACCCGGGTCCACACTGTTGGCGATGGCCTGCGGTGCCAGGCGGTTTGCAAGGTTCTTGGTGTAGGCGATAACGCCGCCCTTGCTGGCGGCATAGGCGGGAAACTCCGATCCCGTATGCCCACTCGCGGACCCCACATTGACCACGGATTTGATAGCCGGCGCCGGCTTGGCGGCGAGTCCCTCCCCCACAAAGGCGTAGCGCTCGGTCACGTTGATGGTGCCGCACAGGTTGGCGGCGATGTCGTCGGCCGAATCCTGCGTACCGGCAACGTTCACGATTACCTGAGGCTCAAGGTCGACCGGAAACGAGTCCGGCTCGCGGACATCAACGATCAGATGGCGGTAGCGCTCGTGTTCGACCGCCGCCGGCAAAAGATCAAAGCCCACGACCTCGTGGCCCTCGTCCAAAAAACTCTGCACGCACGCGGCTCCGATACCGCCCGAAGCGCCCGTGATCAAAACCCGCATACTTACTCCTTAGGCGGTTGCGTGGCGCTCGAGGTACTCGGAGCCCACGTTCTCGCGCTCCCAGCCGCGCACGACCTTGTAGCCCACGGGGCTCAGAAAGACCTCGCACAGCAGCTCGGCAACAGCGCCGGTCAGCGAGCACATAAGAACCTGCACCCAGGTCCAACCAAAGAACGTGTGGCTCACCACGATGGCAAAGACCAGGTTGTCGATAAACTGGCCAACACCCGTGGACACATAGGAACGGAAGGCAAAGCTCGCAAAATTATTCTTTTTGAGCATACGGCCGAGCGACTGGTTGAGCGTGGAGTTAACCACGGCAGAAACGAGCATTGCCAGCGAAGAGCCCAGCACCACGTACCAGGTGCCGCCGATGGTGGTGTTAAGGGCAGTGTTGACCTCGATCATGCCCGTGTCGTAGTAGGCGCCCCACATGCCGGGCGTGAGCGAGCATGCCCAAAAGCACAGGCTCACGGCCAGGTTGACCAGCAGCGCGAGGATAGAGATTTTGATGGATGCCTTGGCGCCAAAGCGCTTGCAGATCATGTCCTGGCACAAAAACGAAACCCAGCTCACCACAAAGCCGCAATCGAGCGCCAGATACGGCAGGCTGATAAGCTCCTTGTTGGCCAGCAGGTTCATCATGATGACGCTCACGAAAAACAGCGAAACCGTTGCCGCGGGAATGCTCCGCAACAGGACCTTGTAGTCCTCCATGACCTTCTTGATCATTATGTACTCCTTTGGTTTTAGGTTTAACGAGCAGGATATCGGACCCGAACTGCTCGGACGTCCCGGTCTTGAGACGACGGTGGGTATGATAGCCGCTCACACGGCATCAGGCAAGCAAACGGCGCGGCAGCCCCGCAGGGCCACCGCGCCGATGCGTTAAAAGGCTACGTTGCCAAACTCCGACAGGATCAGGTCGGGGTTGTGGTCGGTTGCCCAATCCACGTTCCACGGGCTCGTGAACAGCAGCAGCTTACCGCCGCGCATGTCCTCGACACGCAGCGTGTCGCGCGTGAGCGAAAGGCCCGGGATATCGATAGTGTCGGGGTCGTTCTGGATCCAGCGGATGTCCGTATAGGGCAGCGGCTGGCGACGAACCTCAACACGGTACTCGGCCTTGAGACGGCGCTCGAGCACCTCAAACTGCAGCACGCCGACCACGCCCACGATGACGCTCTCCATGCCGGCACCCAGCTCGCGGAAGATCTGGATGGCACCTTCCTGGGCAAGCTCCTCCATACCCTTGACGAACTGCTTGCGCTTGAGCGTGTCGACTTGCGTAATGCGAGCGAACATCTCGGGGGCAAACGTCGGGATCTGCGGGTACTGCACGTGGCGCTTGCCGGAGCACACGGTGTCGCCGATGCTAAAGATACCCGGATCGAACAGGCCCACGATATCGCCCGCGTACGCCTCGTCCACGATGGCGCGGTCATCGGCCATCATCGACGTGCCCGTGGCAAGCTTGAGCTTGCGGTTACCCTGCACGTGGAAGGCGTCCATGCCGCGCTCGAACTTACCCGAGCAAATGCGCACAAAGGCGATGCGGTCACGGTGGTTCTTGTCCATGTTGGCCTGGATCTTAAACACAAAGCCGCTAAAGTCGTCGCGGCAGGGATCGACCGGCTCGCTGGTGAGCGTATCGGTATAGGCACGCGGCGTCGGGGCCAGACGTAGGAACTCCTTGAGGAAGGGCTCCACGCCAAAGTTGGTAAGCGCCGAGCCAAAGAACGCCGGGCTCAGCTTGCCGCAGGCCACGGCATCCAAGTCGAGCTCGTCGCCGGCGCCATCGAGCAGCTCGATGTCGTCCATCAGGTTCTTATGGTTCTCCTCGCCAATGAGCTCATCCATGGCGGGGTCGCCCAGCTCGGCCTCGCCCTCGGCGACCTTCTTGGTGGCGTTGGCGTGACCATCGCCCTCAAAGGCGATAACGCGACGGGTCTGACGATCGAACACGCCGCGGAAGTTACGACCGCTGCCGATCGGCCAGTTCATGGGATACGTATTGATACCCAGGACATTCTCGATCTCTTCCATGAGCTCAAACGGATCGCGAGCCTCGTGGTCGAGCTTGTTCACAAAGGTGAAGATGGGAATGTGGCGCAGCGTACAGACCTTAAAGAGCTTTTTGGTCTGGGCCTCGACGCCCTTGGCGCCGTCGATGACCATGACTGCGGCGTCGGCGGCCATAAGGGTACGGTAGGTATCCTCCGAGAAGTCCTGGTGGCCGGGGGTATCGAGGATGTTAACGCAGGCGCCGTTGTAGGTAAACTGCAGCACCGAGGAGGTAACGGAGATACCGCGCTCCTTCTCGATGTCCATCCAGTCCGAGACGGCATGCTTGGCCGAGCTCTTGCCCTTGACCGAGCCGGCAGTCTGGATGCTGCCGGTATAGAGCAGCAGCTTCTCGGTAAGTGTGGTCTTACCGGCGTCCGGGTGGCTGATGATCGCGAATGTGCGGCGCGACGAGATTTCATCCGACAGGCTTGCCATGCGGATCCTTTCTTGCATTGAGTGCATTACGTCGTTGTAACCGCACTATTGTAGCCGCGAAATCCCGCTCTAGGGCGCCTATCAGGACAAATTCATCAGTTGTGGCCTAGGGTAGCAGTCGATGGCGGCACTCCGCAGCAGTTCGTCTCAATCTGTAACATCTAGACGGTTTTTGAACCTCTACCTGTTACAGATTTAGACAAACAGGTGGACGTCCCAGAAAGATCTCGATCTGTAACATCTAGCCACTCAAAACGGGTCCATCTGTTACAGATTGAGATGAATGAACGAGCGGACAATCCGTATTTACCTCTTGCGCAACTGTGCATAGTGTATATATACTGTGCTTACCGGTTATATACACGTGTAGCCCATCAGCTAAGGAGCCGCTGTGGACATCATCCTATCCAATTCGAGCAATAAGCCCATCTACGAACAGATATCCTCGCAGGTCAAAGCTCAAATCCTTTCGGGCACACTCACTGCGGGAGCCAAACTCCCCAGCATCCGTGCACTCGCGAGCGACCTTGGCGTGAGCGTCATCACCACCAAGCGCGCCTACGCCGACCTGGAGCAGCTCGGGTTTATCTGCACCGTGCAGGGCAAAGGCTGTTTTGTCGCCGAGGGCAACCAAGAGCTCTTGCGCGAAAACCAGCTCTGCCATATCGAAGAGCTGCTTGCGAAAGCGGCAAGCCAAGCCGAAGCCTTGGGTGTCACGCGCGACAAGCTGCACGAGATGCTCGACCTGGTAGCCCCCGAAACCATGCAGTAGCCATCTGCAAGAAAGGCTATACCATGCAAAACTTGTTAGAACTCAAAGGTGTCTCACGCCGCGTGAGCGACCGTTTTTCGCT
>JAEZNV010000117.1 GCA_023441725.1 Actinomycetes bacterium
CTCTTTGTGCCCGGTCGCGCCGGTATGATCACCGACGTGATGATCGATTGCTGCGGAGCGATGACGGGCGTTGTGCTTCGGTATCTTCTACGATCGCTCATATGTGCCAAAAAGGCCGCCTAGGACATATTGCTTGATCCTAGGCGGCCTTTCTTTGTTTGGGGGCTTATACGGGGCGTGGCGGCGTTATACCGTTGAATGGGATTGTTGGACGTTGCGGCGCCCCTTTGGCGCGCCTACAGCTGAAGCGCGGCGGCACCCAGGGCCAGGCAGCCCATGATGCCCTGCTTGCCCTCGAGGCTATTGTTGACGATGTAGGTATCGATGTCGTTGACCTCGGGAGTGACGATATAGCCGTTGAGCATCTCGGCGCACTTTTTGCGTGCGAGCGGCACGATAGGGGTGTGGTCGGCAACGCCGCCGCCGATGATGATCTTCTGCGGGGCATAGCACAGCGTGTAGGTCATGAGCGCCTGCGCCAGATAGCCTGCGAGCAGGTCCATGGCCTCCGGGTCATCGGCCATGTCTCCGGCGCTCTTGCCGTCCCAGCGCTTTTTAACGCCGGGACCGGCGATGAGGCCCTCGAGGCAGTTGTCGTGGAAGTGGCAGGCGCTATGCTCGCCAATGGTGTCGCGCGGGTCGCGCGTGACCAGGATGTGGCCGGCCTCGGGATGCATCATGCCGTGGACGAGCTGGCCGCCCGAAAGCACGCCGGCACCCACGCCGGTGCCGATCGTCAGGTACACCACGTCGGTGAGGCCCTGCGCGCAGCCAAAGGTGACCTCGCCCAAGCAAGCGACGTTGACGTCGGTATCGTAGCCGCAGGGAATATTGAGCTCGTTTTGAATGGTGCCCAGCAGGTCAAAGTAGCGCCATGCCGTTTTGGGCGTCTCCAAGATCTTGCCGTACTGGGGCGAGGCAGGGTTGACTGCGGTGGGGCCAAAGGCGCCGATGCCCAGCGCGGCGATGCCCTTGTCGGCAAACCATGCGTTGACGGCCTCAACGGTCTCCTGCGGGGTCGTGGTCGCGATCTGCTCGCGCTCCAGGACCGTACCGTCCGCATAGCCCGTGGCGCAGACCATCTTGGTGCCGCCGGCCTCGAGTGCTCCGATAAGCTGCTGCTCTGCCATGGTATTCCTCTCTCTGGGACGAGTTGCTCCGTGACTAAAGTATAGAGCTCTAAACCATTTAAGAGAGCGCTATAAAAAGAAGCCCTGCAACGTGGCGGGCGGTGCGGGGCTTCTTTGGTTGCTTTAGTTGCCGGGCCGTCCTTACCCGCGCGGCTTGATTTTATCACGTAGCGACTTGAGGTTCTCCAGCGCCGCGTTAAGCGTCTCGTCTCGCTTGGCAAAGTGGAAACGAATCAGATGGTTGACGGGCTCGCGGAAGAAGCTTGAGCCGGGAACGGCACCCACGCCCACCTTAGACGCGAGGTCCTCGCAGAAGTTGAGATCGCTGTCATAGCCAAACTCAGAGATATCCATCATCACGTAGTAGGCGCCCTGCGGCACGTTATGCTCAAGACCGATGCTATCGAGGCCCTGACAGAACAGGTCGCGCTTGGCGGTATAGAGATCGAGGACTTCATCGTAATAGCTGTCGTCGAAGTTGAGGGCGGTGACGACGGCCTCTTGCAGGGGAGCGGCGGCGCCCACCGTGAGGAAGTCGTGGACCTTCTTGATGCGCTCGGTAATCTCGGCCGGGGCAATGGTGTAGCCCAGGCGCCAACCGGTGATGGAGTAGGTCTTGGACAGCGAGCTGCAGCTGATGGTGCGCTCGAACATGCCGGGCAGCGTGGCCATATAGACATGTTCGTGGGGCGCATAGACGATGTGCTCGTATACCTCGTCGGTGATGCAGTATGCGTCGTACTTTTTGCACAGGTCGGCAATAAAAGTGAGCTCCTCGCGCGTAAAGACCTTGCCGCAGGGGTTGGACGGGTTGCACAGGACGATGGCCTTGGGCTCGTTGTCGCGGAAGGCCGCCTCGAGGACCTCGCGATCGAAGTCGAACGTGGGCGGGTTGAGCGGCACATAGATGGGCTCAGCGCCCGAGAGAATCGTGTCGGCGCCGTAGTTCTCGTAGAACGGCGAGAAGATGACGACCTTGTCTCCGGGGTTCGTGACCGTCATCATGGCGGCCATCATGGCCTCGGTGGAGCCGCATGTGACTACGATGTTCTCGTTGGGGTTGATCGGCATGCCCATAAAGTGTTCCTGCTTGGCCGCGAGTGCCTCGCGCATGGCCTGGGAGCCCCAAGTGATGGAGTACTGGTGATAGAGCGGCTTGGGGTCGCTGGCGATGGTGCTCAGGCTCTCGAGCAGCTGCACAGGAGGATCGAAGTCAGGGAAGCCCTGCGAGAGGTTGACGGCGCCGTACTTATTGGAGATGCGCGTCATGCGGCGGATGACCGAATCGGTAAATGTCGCCGTACGGTTGGAGAGTTCTTTCATGCTTGTCCTTTCGAGCATTTGCAGTGGGGCAAGTTTACTCCTATGAAACCGGTGGGAATTGCTCGAAACGCGCTCGAAAAACTCTTTTCAAAATTCTTGAAAATTGGGGCTTGCATCGTGTGGCGTTCCTTGCAATAATAGTCGAGCGCGAAGCGCACAGGACACGGTGGGTGTAGCTCAGTTGGCTAGAGCGACGGGTTGTGGTCCCGTAGGTCGAGGGTTCGAGTCCCTTTACCCACCCCAGTT
>JAEZNV010000172.1 GCA_023441725.1 Actinomycetes bacterium
TTCTTGAGCTGCTCGACCAGAACGCCGATCCGCAGTTTATCTTCGACGTGACCATGCAGAACCACTCGGGCTACGATACGGGCCTGCTGCCGGTCGACAAGCAGATGCACCTGAATATCGACACGACCGATTTGGACGCCAAGACCGTCGAGGACGGCACGCTCTCCGATGTCGACGAGTATGTCTCGTGCATCGAGCAGTCCGACCAGGCGCTGCGCTACTTCCTCAACGCCCTGAGCAAGCTCGACCGTAAGGTGGTCGTGGTGTTCTGGGGCGACCACCAGCCGTTCTTCCCGTCCAAGTTCAACGACAAGTGGTTTACCGGCGAGGACGATGCCACGCATCAGGAGCGCCTGTGGCAGACCGACTACATCATCTGGGCTAACTACGACGTTGCCGGCTGCGACCAGACGAGCGAGGTCGACGACCTGTCCACCAACTACCTGTCCACCCAGCTGATGCAGCTGATCGGCGCACCGCTGACCGACTACCAGAAAGCGCACATGACGCTGCGTAAGTCGCTGCCCGCCATCAACTCGGTGGGCTACGAGGACGCCAGCCTGCGCTGGGCGCTCTCCTCCAACGTCACCGGTGACGACGCCGCAGCGGCAGCCGCCACCAAGGCGCGCGAGGATTACGCCAAGATGCAATACTACGAGATGTTCCGCGACGGCAAGAGCGTGTACACCGAGCACTTCCAGACCGAGGCCAACGAGACCGACCCCAACCTGGCGCCGGGCACGACCAAGATCAAGTAGCTGCTAGCTGCTGAGCCACAACTGAAACGTCTGTCCAGGCGGAGGCATATAAGGTTCCCTGCTCGGACAGTCCTGCGCAAGACGAAGGCCACATTAAGTGGCCTTCTTTGTTTGCGGAAAGTGTGTCCCGGAATTCTTGTCTGGAATGGGATGCAGTTTCCGCTTGGGACCCGATTGGGAAAGTGTGTCCCACTATTCAGCTGGATTCCGGGATGTATTTTCCGGTTGAGGCTCGTTGGGAAAGTGCGTCCCACTTTGGGGGCTGATTCTGGGACGTGGTTTCCGGTTGGCTCTCATTGGGAAAGTTCATCCCATTTCTCGGCCTAATTATGGGACGCAGTTTCCCGTTGAGGACCCTTTGGGAAAGTGCGTCCCGGTCTGGGCGCTCAAACTGGGATGGATTTTCCGGATGAGGGCTTGACGGAAAATGTGTCCCGTTCCGGGCGCTAATTGTGGGATGCAGTTTCCTCTTGCGGAGTCTCCACTCAACAGAAAACCCGGGTGGCCTGTTTTTGGCTACCCGGGTTTTTGGGTTGTCGATATGTTCGACTGGCTACTAGTGGGTCTTGCGGCGCTTGATCAGCATGATGAGGGCTATCACTACGAGCGTTGCTCCCGCTGCTGCTGCGGTGGCGACTAGGGCGAATGTTTGGTCGCCGGTGTTTGCGAGGTTCTTCGCTGTGGTCGTAGTCTTGACCTTGGTGTCGGTCTTAGCTCCGTTGTCGGACTTGGGCTTGTCCGGGTTCGTCGGGGTCTCAGGAGTCTCGGGGTCCTTTGAGCCTTCGGAATCGGTTGGGCCGGCGGTGTTTACCAGCGTATGGTCCAGGAACTTCTTGGCGCCCGCACTTGCCTGTGAGAACAGGCGGCGCGTGCGGATCGGGGTGGCGTTCACCGTTGTGGGCGCCGTCTCCTCGGCCTCGATATTCACGAGCGTCGTGCCGGTGTCGAGGCCCACGTCGTTGTATCCCACGTGGCAGTAATACTGCGCACCGTCATCGTCTGCGGTCAGGTCAATCTCGAGCTTTGAGGCCGTTCCAGCCGCGAGGTTGCCATCGGCACCCACGAGCTTAAACTCTGTCTCGCCGCGGCCCTTGCGGTACCACATATAGGTCGGTGCCAGCCCTGTTTCGCTATCGTCGGCACCGAGTTGCTTCACATGGCCAATCGCCGAGAGCGTCAGGCGGCTTCCCGCCGTGCGCTCAACCGAAGAGCCGTATCCAAGATCCGACCCCTCCGCAGCATCCGCCGCAGGTCCGCTCACGGTCATCGTCATGCCATCGGGCATGGTCTTGACCGTGATGATTGCCGAGCGAATACCTGTTTCGGTCGTGGATCCATTCTTAACGGCGGCGATGGCGAATCGATACTCCGTATTGGGCTGCAGCCCATCCCACTTGAGCGAGGTCTTCGTGTTGTCGGCAATCTTCCAGCTATTGACGACCGCATCCGCCGCATTGCTCTGCAGCATGCCCACGCCGTAGCTAAAGCCACTCTTGTTTGCGAGTACATCGTCCCAGCTAAACGTAACGCTGGTCGAATCGACGGCGTTTGCCGTAAAGCCCGTCACGGCCGGCGCGTCGGGCATCTCGACGTCCTTAACGTCATAGCCCACGATCCAGAACTGGTCGGTGTCCTTGGTGCCGAGCTTGTCGCCCGAGTCTGCCTCGAACTTGTCGACATCCACCGCGTTGACACCCAGACGCCACACAAAACCGTACTTGCCCTGCGCGGCCTCGGGCAGGTTGTCGACGGTGCCGCCGTATTCGGTCGATTCACTCGAGGAGTTACCCGTAGTAAAGCCGGCGTTGGCACCAAAGCACAGGCCGCCAAACAACTCGTGCTTTGCGAGCTTCGCGCCCATGACAACGCTGCCGTTCAGCGTCAAGCCGAGCTCGAGCTCCTGCTCCTTGCCCTCCTCGACTTCGATGGTCTGCTCAATGCTCGCCCCCGACTGCGCGGCGGCGCCGTTAAACCCATCGTGCGTGTAGGCGCGCGTTACGCCAGGCTTGCCCAGGCCAAAGGAATCCCCAACGGGAGTCTCGCCGTTGAGCGTCGTTTGATAGGTTCCGGGTTCTCCCGACTGGTTGGTCAAAAAGTAGCTGAGCGGCGTCATATTGTGCTGTTTGGCAATGCGGTCATAGGCCTCGACATTAACGACCGAGGTCTGCGCGCCGAGCGACACGGGCGCCGCCATCACGCCCTTGCCACCAGTTTCCTCATTTTCGATCTCATACTCGTAATAGACCATCGGAATCGTGTAGACCACGGCCTTGTCACCCTCGCCGGCATGTGACTCATAGCTTACGCTTGCGCTGACCGTGCGCTCGCTCCGGTAGTCATAGCATCCCTCGGCGGCAAAATCGACTGAAGCATTCATCGCGACCAGGGGCGGACCGGTCTGCACCTCGACGGCAACGCCCAACTCGGCGCCAATGGTATAGCCCTGGGATGTCCCCGTGCCCTTTTCCTCTCCGTATGACGTGCCGCCCAACACCAGATAGCCGTATGCCTGCTCCAAATCCTCAACATAGGGCGCATCCTGCAGCACGGCAAGCGCGCGCGGGTTGGTATAGACCTTGTAGCGGTCCTTGTACGTGATCTTGACGCTGTCGTTGTCGACATCGGGCAGCGCGAGCGAGATAAATGTGCCGTAGGTAGTGCCGCGACGGTTGCTCTCGCTAATCACCTGCTCCTCGCCGCGGCGCACCTTTCCGTTCTCGTCGAGCGAAAAATGCGAGGCGGTCATCCAATAGTAGTCATCGTTCTTGCGCAGGTCCTCGTCGCGGTGCTTGCCCACCACAGCGATAAAGCTCTCGTTATAGCGGTCCGAACCCGAGACGCTGCCCGCCTTGACGTCGCTGATCCACACCTGCTCTATACCCTTGTGGTCATGCTTGTTGCTGCTGTTGTATTGCTGACCGCTCATGCTCATGGTTCCGACCATGGACCCCAAGCCCTGAGCCCCGCTCTGTGCCGTGTTGCAGGCAAAGTCGCGGAACACATCGCCGCCCACGAGCACCTCGTCGACCGCCAGCTGCTCGGACAGGCCGTCAAGGTTGGCAGTGGCAAGGGCAATAGGCGCCAAGGTGCACGGATAGCGCTTATCCTGAGCGCTATCCTTCCATGCGCTGTTGGGCACATGCATCAGCCCATAGGAGGCGAGGAGCCCGTCTCTGTATTCCTTGCAATCGGAAAGCTTGAACTCGCCAGACTCCGAGTCAAAATACGCGTAGCGGTACAGCGCGCCGTACAGCCCCTTGCTGCCGTCAGAAGCGCCGTAATCAAAAGCGCTGCGTTGCCAGTCATAGCCCGCAAGAATAAGGCCCGTGACGGTTTCACCCGTCTTCTTTCCTTCTTCATCGTAGGCGGCAAACGTGCCGAACGTCGCATTCGCAGCGACCATGGTCTTGCCGTTCGCGGAGAGGGAGATTGCGCCCGCGTCGCCCAGAGCATCGACATGGACGAGCGCACCCTTGGATGCATCCCACGAAAACAGCTCGCAATGCGTCGACTTATCAATATTCTTCTTGCCGTAGGGTGCCGAGACCACGATGGCGAGGTCATCGCAAAAATCGCGATCGAGGTCGCCGGCCGCTAGCGAAACGACAGGAGCTGACTGAAGCTGCGTCCAGGAGTCGTTCCCGCCCTTGTTGTGCGTGGTGTAGTCCGCGGCGTTACCGGCATCGATCTTGACGACGCTTTGCTTCCAGTTGCCGCCCTCCAAGTCATACATGTCGACCACAGCCTTGCGCACGCCGTTCTCGTCGACATAGCAGCCCGCGTAGACAAAAAGCTCGTCGACGCCGTCGCCATCGACATCGCCCGCCTCGACATCAAAGACGGCGTCGTGCTCTTGCAGGTAACCGGCATCCAGGTACTTAAAACGGCCTTCGTACATCATATTAGTGTTGACCGTCACCGGCAGGTGTGTGTCGAGAGTGCGCGTACGCCCGTTGCTAAACGAGTAGAGGACCAGCTCAACCTTTCCGGCGTATGACTTGCCGTCAATCGTCGTGGAGGAACTGTCGCCGTAGGCACGGAGCTCGGCAACGCGGCTCTTTTTGCCCGTGCTGGCGTCGCTGCAGAACTCAACACTCGTGGCGTGAATGCCCGAGAAACCGTTGTTGTCGTTGGCGAGTACTGTTGAGGACTCATTGTTGCTTAGGTACGACCAGGTGCCGCCACCGTAGTCGCTATGCTTGTAGAGATCGCTGTTCGTATCGAAGTTGTTGACGTTTTGCCAGAACTTTGCGGCGCCCCACACACTTCCATAGCCATCGAAGAGTTTGCTGCTGCCGCCAATGTCACCGCGCTCGACGTTCTCGAGCTTGTCGCGCAGAGTGTAGCGATTGCCATGGCTACCGTTAGCTGCCATATAGACCTCGCTGCGCGTGGCAAACGTCGTGGGGGGTATCAGTGGAATAGGGGCCAACGGTATCGACCGGAATGTCCTCGCTCGTGCCCAGACCCAGGGCTTGATAATCCTGCTCGGTCATATCGGTGATTGCGGGCGCGTCTGCCGCCTGGGCAACCTGGGGCGTGGCCGTGAAGCAGGCGACGCTCGTGGCGATCAACGCAGCAAGCGCCGCCGTCCCAACAAGCGGGATTTTCGACAGCCTACGGATACGGGGGTGTGGAACGTACATGAGGGACCTCGCTTTATTCGAGTGGAGTGGACTCATTTTTGCAAATGATACATCCGATGCCCGATATCACGTGTCTCATTTTCGCCAACGGCGTGTCTCATTTTTGAGAATCCGAGATGCCGCGGAAATCTTATCCCAGCTCAAAGGCCATTTCTGGGATGTATTTTCCGTCGAGTGCCTCATCGGGAAACTGCATCCCATTTCAAGCGTCGATTCTGGGACGCACTTTCCCCTTAGACCCTCAACCGGAAACCGCATCCCACTTTGAGCGCAAATTCCGGGATGCATTTTCCGCTTGAGCCTCATTGGGAAACGGCGTCCCACTTTGAGGGCTGATTGTGGGATGCATTTTTCCGGTTTTGCTCTCATTGGGAAAATGCATCCCGTTTCTTGACCGAATAATGGGACGCAATTTCCCGTTGGAGCGCCTTTGGGAAAGTGTGTCCCACTTCGACCGCCCAGAGTGGGATGCACTTTCCGCAAAGCACCTCAACGGGAAACTACGTCCCATTCCAAAGGCAAATTCCGGGACGCATTTTTCGAAAGCCTGCCCATCCGGAAAGCCCGTCCCACTTTGGACGCATCCGGGCACGGAACCATCGACCTATCAGGCCCCCCATCAATAAAGAGGCGTCCTCCCGGACGGCGGGGCACGAAGTTCATCGCGAGTTCCGCACGCAAAGAAGGCCACTTAATGTGGCCTTCGTCTTGCGCAGGACTGTAGAGCAG
>JAEZNV010000008.1 GCA_023441725.1 Actinomycetes bacterium
TGCACGACCCCGATGCGATGTTGCACGTACTGGTGGTCCAGGGTAGCGTTTACGTTTACGCGCGTTCCGAGCGCGGCGTGGGCGGTCTGCCGGTGGGTTCTGCCGGCAAGGTCGTGACGCTTCTGTCATCGGGCATCGATTCTCCGGTGGCGACCTGGATGCTTGCGCGTCGCGGCGCGGTCTGCGTGCCTGTACATTTCTCCGGTCGTCCGCAGACGCCCGATACGAGCGAGTATTTGGTGCAGGACATCATCCGTGCGCTTGAGCCGGGTGTCCAGATCGGCCGCCTGTACGTGGTGCCGTTTGGCGATTGCCAGCGTGAGATTTCCGTCGCCTGTCCCAGCAATCTGCGTGTGATCATGTATCGCCGCATCATGTATTCGGTTGCCGAGCGCATCGCACATATCGAGGGCGCCAAGGCCATCGTGACCGGCGAGTCACTCGGTCAGGTTGCCTCCCAGACGCTCGAGAACATCATGGCCGTCAACGAGGCCGTGAAGATCCCCGTGTTCCGTCCGCTCATCGGGTCTGACAAGCAGGAGATCATTGCGCGCGCTCAGGAGATCGGTACGTTCGATATTTCCACTGAGGCAGCGCCCGACTGCTGCACGCTTTTTATGCCGCGTCGTCCCGAGACGCACGCCAAACTCGATGCCGTGCACGAGGCCTGGGAGCTGTTCGACCACGAGGAGATGATCGAGCGCTTGCTTAAGCAGACCGAGTATATCGACTTCTCCAGCAACACGTATAAGGCCCCTAAGACCTTAAAACGCAAACATTCGGAGCTTGCTCCGCGTGAGATTTACCAAGATCACGAGTAATTGCCTGCATAGACCGACGATGCGCCTGTATCGTCGGCCTTTTGCTATCTGGGCAAATGATGCCAAGATGTTCATTCGCTGACGTGTGACTGAATAAATGGACATGTTCGCGCAAGGTTTTGGTCGGTATTTGGTTTGACCGCGAAAACTGGTGTGGACGTGCGGAAGCTGCGGCGTTTGTTTCCTGACACGATGGTGTTGGGAGGTGTTTGCTATGGCGCAGCGCGAGCAACACGAACGGGTTAAACGTATGGACCGCTGGGCAGGAAAGCTGCTCGGGCATAAAGCGGTGGTGGTGGCGATTCTGGTTGTCATTGCCGCCGCGAGCGGCTTGGCGATGGCAAGTTTTAGTAGCCGCTCCAGCGGCGTGTCGTTTGAGCATAGTGATGAGGCAAGCGCCTCGGATGCGCGCGGGGCCGGGGATGCCTCTCCTGATGATGCCGATGAGTCGTCTGCCAAGAGTTCCTCTGCTGCGGAGGTGTACGTCGATGTGGATGGCGCCGTTGTGAGGCCTGGCGTGTATCGGCTCAAAGATGGAGCACGGGTGTCCCAAGCTATCGACGCCGCCGGAGGGCTTACGGCCGAGGCAGATGTGACAGGGCTTAACCGTGCGTCCAAGATCACAGATGGCCAAAAGATCTATGTGCCGACGGTGGGGGAGCAACAAGCGGCTGCGGCGGTCGGCGGGGCCGAAAGTAGTGCTGCCACGACCCCTGGCGCGGGGTCTTCGTCGGGGCTCGTGAACATCAATACGGCAAGTGCGGCGGAGCTGCAGACGCTCTCGGGTATTGGGCCTTCTATGGCTCAGTCGATTATCGATGAGCGGACAAAGAACGGCGCTTTTGCCTCAGTCGATGACCTGATGCGCGTATCGGGAATCGGTGAGAAGAAGCTCGCCAAAATCAAAGATTGCATCTGCGTATGAGTGTGTCCGAGCGCGAGCATGTGATGCCACCTCGGCCATTGATGCCGTGGACGATGGCCCTTTGTGTCGGCCTGTGTGCGAGCTGTGGCTTGGTACTTAACGTGGCGGCCGATTTGCTGCTGGGAGAGCGATCGGCGTCCGCCGCATCGCTCTGGGCCATTCCCATTGCGGCTGCGGCTTGCATCGTGTTGGCTCGGTTCTGTATGCGCCTTACACGCTGGAGGCGATGGCTGCATGCCGCGGCCCTTGGCCTCGTGGCGGGGGCGGTCGTATCCGCGGGTTGGGCGATCGGAGCGCTACATACTTCGAGGGCACTGGATAATCGGGCCGCGAGCAGTCTCGAGTTTGTTGTGCACGGCGACCCGTCCAGCAATGACGGTGCGTACTCCTATACCTGCGATGCGTATGCGGGCGAAAATCGATTGGGCCAGGTGCGGCTGTCGTGTGATCGCGAGCTCGGCGCCGGTTCGCATGTGCATGCTATCGGTCGAATTTCGCTCTTTGAGAACGATGCGTATGGGCGCTCGCGTGTACTTCGAGGCGAGCTTCGAAAAGTGAAGGTCATCCGGTTGGTGTCGGTCGATGAGGGCTCTCCGGGGCCGCTGCTTCGACTGCGAAATGGGCTGCTTGCGTCCATCGCGCCTGCGACCGACCCGGCGCGTTCGCTCATAGCCGGTGTCGTTTGCGGTCGTTCGGCCGAGCTGCGTGCCCAGCCGGCGGGCGACTGGTTTTCGGTGACGGGAACGGCGCATCTTATCGCCGTCTCGGGCAGCCATTTGGCTATCGTGGGGTTTGTAATCGAGGGTGTCTTGCAAAAGACTCGGTGTTCACGTGGTCTTCAGCGGGCGATGTTGGCGATAACGCTTGTGGGCTACGCTGCCTTTACGGGTGCGTCTCCCTCTGCCGTGCGCGCGTGCTGCATGGTCTTCGCGACGCTTGTCGTAAACGGTGCGGGGCGTCGCCGGCATGGCGCATCGGCACTCTTCGTAACTATGTCCATCTTTGTGCTACTGCGGCCGACGGTGCTGTTCGAGATGGGCTTTCAGCTTTCATGTGCCAGCGTCTTTGCCATTCTGTGCTTTTGCCCCTATGCGACCTACGCTTTGAGTGAGTTGGGTGTGCCGCCGGGCATTGCCAGCATGCTTTCCGTCACACTGTGCTCGCAGTTGGCGACGCTGCCTATCACCATTCCTGCCTTTGGTGCGTTCTCGCTCATTGCTCCGTTGGCGAATGCGGTCATCGGTCCGGTGGTGAGTCTACTGCTCGCTGTGTCGATCGTGCTGGTTCCCTTTTCGCTCGTGGCGCCGTTGGAGGTTTGGGCGCTCGTTGTGCCCATGATTGCCGCGCGTTGCGCACTGTTCTTCGAACAGCTCTTTGCCGCCGTTCCGGGTGCATCCGTGAGCGTGCCGCCCGATAGCATGTGGATTTACCTGGTGCCGTGTTTGCTGGCGGTTCTGCTGGTCTGGTGGCCGCGTCCCCGTGCGCGTCCTATGGCGGTGGGGCTTGCATGCCTGGTGCTCTTGGCTGCGATTCCGTACATCTACTGGGATCGCTTCGCTCCGCCTTCGGTGACGGTCCTCGATGTGGGGCAGGCCGATGCGATTCTGGTTCGCCAGGGTAGCGTCGTGGCGCTCGTTGACTGTGGGCTCGATGAACGCGTGGTGTCAGCGTTGGTTCGCAATAACGTTCACCATATCGATGCCGTCTTTGTGACACATTGGGATGAGGATCATTGGGGTGGCCTTCCTGATGTGCTCGATCAGTTTTCGGTTGGAACCATTGTGGTCGCGGCCGATGCGCTTGACGGCGCGCCTGCTGAGGTCCTGAATCGCCCCGGCGTAACGTATCGGCAGGTGGCTTGCGGAGACACGGTCGATATCGGCGCATTTCGGACACGTGTGATGTGGCCGTTTGACACGGTGGATGGCGAGGGCAATGAGGACTCTCTTGTTTTGCTGCTCTCCTACGCTCAGGAAGGCAAGAGCCTGCGCGTGCTCCTTACTGGTGACGCCGAGCTCGATCAGGAGCGTGAGTTTGTACAGGAGGTGGGAGATATCGATGTGCTCAAGCTGGGGCATCATGGCTCAAAAGTTTCCGTCGACACAGACCTGCTGGGCACGCTTAAGCCCGAGCTCTCTATCGCGAGTGCGGGCGAGGGCAACCGCTACGGCCATCCATCCGATGCCTGCATCGATGTGGTTCGCGATGCGGGCGGCGCATTTGCTTGCACCATCGAACAAGGAGACATTACCGTCACGCCGACCGCGAAGGGCTTTGCGATGCGATGCCAGCGACCGTGATGCTGCCGTTGGCGCGCGGTGGACCCCTGGGCTAAAATGGCACGGTACGAATTCGAGTGTGTGCGAGAGGGGAGCGCAATGTCCGAAACCGGTCTGCTGCCGGCATATCTGATCGTCGGTACCGATAGGGTCAAGCGCGACCACGCCGTCTCGCGTATGAAGGCGCGTCTGGAAAAGACGGGCATGGTCGAGTTCAACCTCGACGAGCGCGATATGACCAAAGATCCCGATATCGAGTCGATCATCGGCTCGCTCAATACCTTTCCCATGGGTAGCGAGTTTCGCCTGGTGATCCTCGACGGCTGCTCCAAGCTTGCCAAGGCGGTCTCGGAACCGCTTGTCGAGTACCTCGCAAGTCCCAGCCCCACGACGGTCTGTCTCATTATTGCCGACTCACTTGCCAACAATACGCGCCTGTATAAGGCAATCGCCAAGATCGACAAGAAGGCTATCGTCGATTGCTCGGGTACCAAGCGTTGGGAACTGCCGCGCCGCATTCAGCAGATGGCGACGCAGCACGGTAAGTCTATCT
>JAEZNV010000034.1 GCA_023441725.1 Actinomycetes bacterium
GACGCACGCCGCCGATCACGTTGAGGCCGTAGGTCTTGCGGTGACCGGAGAGCTTCTCGGCCAGGTCCATGGACTTCTCGCGGACGCGGAAGAACTGCTGGAAGCCGGAGTCGAAGCCCGTGTAGTGAGACGCCAGGCCAATGTTGAGCAGGTGCGAGTGCAGGCGCTCGACCTCAAGCATGATGGCGCGGATGTACTGGGCGCGCGGCGGGACATGAATGCCCTGGGCGCGCTCGACGGCCTCGGCATAGGCCACCGAGTGGGCGCAGCCGCAGATGCCGCAGATACGGTCGGCGAGGAACGTCACGGCGTCATAGTTCAGGCGCGTCTCGGCGACCTTCTCCATGCCGCGGTGCACGTAGAACAGACGGTAGTCGGCGTCGATGATCGTCTCGCCCTCGACGAACAGGCGGAAGTGGCCGGGCTCGTCGGAGGTAATGTGCAACGGGCCCATGGGGACGAGCGTCGTCTCCTTGCCCTTGGTATCGGCCAAGAACTCGTAGTTTTCCATATCACTCGCGGGAGCGGGACGGAAACGGTAGTCCATGGAGTCCTTACGCAGCGGGTACAGGCCGCTGGGCCAATCGTCGGGCAGCACCAGGCGACGACGATCGGGCAGGCCCTCGGGGATCAGGCCGAACATATCGCGCAGCTCGCGCTCGCCCCACACGCAGGCGGGGACGAACGGCGTCACGGACGGGAACGTCATCTTGGCGGGATCGACCTCGGTGCGCACGGTCACCCAACCGGGGTCCTCCCCCTCCATGGAGATGACGTAGTACACGGCGTAGCGACCGCACAGACTGCGCTCGTCGTTGCCGATAATCACAGGAATCCAGCCGTAACGCTCGTAATACAGGTAGTGAACGGCCTCGGGCAGCTTGTCCTGCTTGACGGTAATCGTCAGCTGGTCCTCGCACTGCCACTCGACCTTCTCGATGCAGCCCGGAACGGCGCGGCGCAGGGCCTCGACATGGCTCTCGCAGCGACGGGCATACACCTTGTTCTCAGTTTCAATCATTCGTTACTCCACCTCGCTCTGAGCGGTCTCGGTACCGAACACAGCGCGGTACATCGGCGTCGCGTGAAGTTCCTCGGTGCTCTGCTCGAGCACGATGCCGGTCGCGGTCTCCACACCGTGCACGAGGGGCAGCGGGGTGGCGATGCCAAACCACAAGATCATGACAGCCAGGATGATTTCGGGGATAAGCATGAGCGCCGGGGCCTCATGCTTGCCCATGCCCTGGGGTGCATGGCCGAACACCGACTTGAGTGCGATGCGGGTGAGCGCGGAGATGGCCACGGTAAGACCGAGGGCGACCACGACGACCAGCCACATGGGACCGGCGGTAACACCGGCGACAAAGGTCAGGAACTCGGAGATAAACATGCCAAAGGGCGGGAAGGCACCAAGACCGAGCAGCGCAAGGACGGCGAGCGCAGCGGTTGCGGGGGCAACCTCGACGACACCCTGGATCTTGGCCAGGCTACGCGTGCCAAAGGCGTGCTGGATGTTGCCGGACACGCAGAAGGCAAGCGTCTTGGTAAAGCCGTGGAACACGCAGTGCAGCAGGGCCGCGGCGATACCCAGCGGGCCGCCGATACCCAGGCACAGGGCGATAACGCCCACGTTCTCCACAGACGAATACGCAAAGCGGCGCTTGAGGTCGTCCTGGCGAAACATCGAAAGTGCCGCCACCAAAATGGACAGCGTGCCGACGATCAGCAGCAAAAGTTGCGGATACGCGGCGCCCACGGCCTGGATAGTAAAGCCGTAGAAGCGCATGATCACAAGCATGGCGCACTTAAGCAGCACGCCCGAAAGCAGGGCCGAGACAGGGCTCGGGGCCTGGGAGTGGGCATCGGGCAGCCAAGTGTGCATGGGGAACAGGCCGGCCTTGGTGCCAAAGCCGATCACGATAAACGCAAAGGCGAGGCGCATGAGCGTCGGGTCGAACTGGTCGGCATACGGCAGCACGCACGACAGGAATGCGGCCTCGTGGGCGTTGGGAATCACGTCGGCGGCGTTGGCGTAGATCAGCAGCGTACCGAACAGGCCGAAGGCCACGCCGGCGGTGCAGACCATCGCATACTTCCAAGAAGCCTCGAGGGCCGTCTTGTTCTTGTAGATACCCACCAGGAACACGGTAGAAAGCGTGGTTGCTTCCACGGCGGCCCACGTGAGGATCATGTTGTTGGACAGGCACGCGAGCAGCATGGTAAACACGAACAGACTAAACAGTGCAAAATACTGCTTGGCGCGCTCGGCGGGCATGGAACCCTCCTCGATATCGGCCTTTACATAGGGAAGCGAGAACAGCCCCGTAAGAAAACCGATAAAGCCGATGAGCAGCACAAAGATGGCGCCCAGCGAATCGAGGTGGAACCACAGGCCAAGAGCGCTCGCGGTTTCGCCGCTCATAAGGACGTCACCGGCCGTCATAATCGACAGCACCAGTACAGCTGCGACGGAGACCAGGTTGAGACCGGCAAATACGTTATAGGACGTATTCTTGGGCAAAAAAGCCATGACCAGCGAGAACACCAAAGGAGTCGCGAGCAGGGCGAGAATCAACGTTTCCATGGACTACCCCCTCAGCTCGGACAGGTCGCGCGCATCGAGCGAGTGGGAGTCGTCCCAAATGCGACGCACGACGATGGACATGATGATGACGGCAAAGATGGCGTCGGTGGCGATACCGATCTCGATGATCTCGGGAGCGGTGGGGGCCAAAAGCGCGAGCGTCACATGGCCGCCGTTTTCCATAAGGCAGTATCCGAAGATCTGCTTCATGATGTTGCGCTGCGAAATGATGCAGGTGAGGCCCACAAAGAAGTGAGCGAAGCTAATGGCGAGCGCAGGCGTTGCGACCTCGGCCGTGGGCAGGCTGATCTGCGTCACGACGGCAAAGCAGATCGCGACCTCCACGGCGATGATGCAGATGGCCCACGCGGGCTTAAGACCGGCCTTGAGCGATGCATCGCTCGGCTCGCCCATCTTCTTGTATGCGCGGTTGAGGATATAAGGGACCAGGACGACCTTGGTGATAAAGGCAGATCCGGCCCACATAAGCAGCTCCTGCGCACCGGTGGTGGCACCGAGCGTAGCGAGCAGCCCCACGAGCACCAGCGACTGCACCGCATACCAGTTGATGGCATGTTTGATGTTCTTGGAGACGACCACCATGGTGGACGTGACGATTAGAAGGCCGCCAAGGATGTTGACGATCGAATAACCCATGTCGTTCTACCTCCTAACCAATCCAGCTGGCCGAAAGCGGGCCGCTGACGATGACCATGATGATGAGCACGATGAACACGAACGCCATCGCGCGGGGAAGCGGGGCTCCCGCAGCGACCTCTTCGCTCGGCTCGCCGGGCAGGCAATAGCCCATCCACTTGAGGAACCAGGCGAAGGTGGCGACGGTCTCGGCAACCATGATGCACACGAGCACCAGGATCGCGACATTGCCGGCACCCACAGAGAAGCCGCCGGCGATGATCTGGAACTTCGAGAAGAACGTGTTCATGGGCGGCACGCCGGCAATAGCGAGTGCCGCGACACCAAAGCCCACGCCCGAGATCGGGTACTTCTTTACGATGCCGCGAAGTTTGGGCAGCATACGCGTGCCGAGCGTAAAGGAGAACGAACCGGCGATCAGGAAGAACAGCGTCTTGGCGAAGGCGTGGTTAAAGATGTGGCACACGGCGCCGTCAAAGGCCAGCTGGCTGCCAAAGACCGAAAGGCCCAAACCAAAGAACACATAGGAGAGCTGGGCGATCGTGGAGAAGGCCAGCAGACGCTTCATGTCCTTTTGCGGCAGGTACATAAGGAAACCAAAGAGCATGGTGACCATGGCGTCGATAATGGCGACCCAGCCCACGATCTCGGGAATCTCACCGGCAGAGACGAGTGCACGCGCGAACACGCACACGCCGACCTTAACCATCGAGGCGCCATGCAGGTAGGCCGAAACAGGCGTCGGCGCCTCCATGGCCGAAGGCAGCCACATGTACATGGGAACCTGTGCGGACTTGGCCCAGGCCGCAAACAGCACGAGCAAAAGGACGATAGCCTTGAGCTTGGCGTCGAGGCCGGCAATCGCGGTAATGGCGAAGGTGCCGGTGTGGGCAAACACGATAGCGGCGCCCAGATACAGGCCGAGCGCACCGATATGCGTAATGATCAGGGCCTTCATGCCGGCCTTCTTGGCCGTAGGCGTCATGTAGTAGCTAATGAGGCCCCAAGAGCAGGCACCCGTGATCTCAAAGAACACGAGCTGGCCCAAAAGGGTCGAGCTGTACACGAGGCCGGCCATGGCGCCGATGAAGGTCGCGAGGTACGCGTAGAAGCGACGACGCGGCGCGTCGGGATGCTCACGGTTATTCTCGCTCATATAGGGAATCGAATAGATCACGACAAGCAGGCCGATACCCACAAAGGCGGGCGCGAGCAGCGTGCTCATGCGATCGAAGGTGAATCCCATGACGAGGGTCTGCCCAAACGAGATCAGGGGGACCTGCGTGTCGGGCATGCCGGCGCCAGCGAAATTCGCGGCGAGGGCGATGGTGCAGACCGTCGAGACGGCGGCACCCAAAACGCTGAACCACTTGGCGTGCGGACGGGGGAACAGGGCGACGAGCACCGAGGCCACCATCGGGGCCGCGATAGCGACCAAGCCGAGAAGGGACAGACTGACTGCAAATGACATTGTTTCTCCCTTCTCCTACACGCCGACGACCACGAAGACAAACGCCAGAACGGCGATGCCCACGACGGCCCAGGTCTGATTACCGAGTACCTTAAAACGCGAGCGCGAGCAGGAGTTCTCGATCACGCCACACACGACAAAGTCGATAAGGCACTTCACCAGGAAGATGACTGCACCCAGAACGGCGGCGGCGCCCACAGTCGCGGGCTCGCCCCAGGGGACGAAGATCGCGCAGAACCAAGCGACAACCAGGACCTGTTTCATGGACATGGCAAGCTTGGCCATGGCGAGCGACGGGCCGGAAAGCTCGGCGAGCGGACCTTCCTGAAGCTCCTGCTCGGCCTCGGCCTGATCAAACGGCAGCTTGCCGAGTTCCATGTAGCAGGCAATCGCAAAAGCGATGCCGGCGAGGATCACGGCGACCGGCGCGTCGATGGCGCCCGTCATGATGTGCTGACCCATGGTGGCGATGTCGGTGGAGCCGCACACCAGGGCGGCGGCAAACAGCGCCAGCAGCATGGACGGCTCGATGAGCACGCTCATGAGCAGCTCGCGGACGCCGCCGATACCGGCGTAGGCGTTGGACGAATCCACACCGCAGAGGGCGAAGAAGAAGCGGGCGAGCGCCAGGCTGTACATGATGGTGATGGCGTCACCAAAGACCGGGATGGGGCTTTGTGCCGTAAAGAGCGGCAGGCCCATCGCGAGCATAAAGGCGACGGCGAAGAACAGCGGTGGCATGATGCGCAGCGCAAAGCTCGCATCCTCGCTCTGGGACTCGGGGCGCGCAAAGAGCTTGGCCAGGTCGCGGTAGTCCTGCATGATGCTGGGGCCGCGACGGTTGTGCATCTTGGCGCGGATCACGCGGCCGAGACCGGAGAAGAACGGTGCGACGGCCATGACGACCACGCCCTGCAGAACGGCAAGTACGATGTTGTTCATGCTCTCCCCTCCTTAACCCATTTGCACGGCGAGCACGAGGAACACCACGAGTGCCGCGACGATGTAGCAGATATAGATGCTGTAGTTGCCGCCCTCGAGCTTAGTCGCGAGGTCGGCGAGCTTCTCGACACCCTTATGCGGGGCATCGACGAGAACCTTGTCGGGTACGGGCTCCACAGCCTCGGCCACACCGGTGAGCTTCTGGAAGAAGTGCGCGATGGACCAGCAGACGGCCGTGCAACGGTCGCGCAGCGTGTAGAGCGGCTGCATAAACCAGGACACCTCGGAGGCAAAGGTCGTGGCCACGACGGGCATATGCTCGTTGGGAGCATAACCGCATGCCCACGGCTGGGACTTCTGAACCTTACCGACGGTCTTGAGCTTGCGATAACCGCAGGCAAGGCCGACGAGCACCACGAGCGCAATGGCGATCGCGGGCGTGGAGGTGGCAGCGCCGGAGTACTGGTTCATGAGCTCCATGCCCTCGGCGGCAAACACGCCACCGTACGGATGCAGCACGGACGCGGCGACATCGACCAGCACGGGCGCGATCACGGGAGCGCCAATGCCCAGCACGACGCAGATGGCCGCGAGCAGGCCCTGCGCAAACACCATGGGGGCGGGAACCTCCTTGGCATTGGCCGCGGCCTCGGAGCGGGGCGCGGAGGCAAAGGAGACGCCATAGGCCTTGACGAAGCACGTGACGGCCAGCGCGCCGGTAATGGCAAGCGCGACGGCAGCGAACACGGCCACGATCATGACGGCCTTGTCACCCTGCATGGCGGCGTTAAAGAGCGACTGGTAGGTAAACCACTCGGACACAAAGCCGTTGAAGGGCGGGATGGCCGAGATGGCAAGCGCGCCAATAAGGAAGCAGATGGCCGTTGCCGGCATACGACGGAACAGGCCGCCCATCTTCTCCATATTGCGCGTTCCCGTGGAGTACAGCAGCGCACCGGCGCCCAGGAACAGCTCGCCCTTAAACATCGCGTGGTTAAACGTGTGGTAGAGGGCGGCCATCAGAGCCAGGACGGCGATGCCGACCGAGTTGAGCGCCATGGCGGCCATGGAGGCGCCGACACCGAGCAAAATGATGCCGATGTTCTCGACGGAGTGATAGGCCAGCAGGCGCTTGATGTCATGCTCCTGCAGGGCGAAGGCCACGCCGAGGACCGACGAGATCGCACCGAAGACCATGACCATAAGGCCCCACCAAACCTGAACGCCCGAGTCGGAGAGCAGGTCGAGACCCACCTTGAGGATACCGAAGATACCGATCTTGATCATGCCGCCGGACATGAGGGCCGACACGTTGGACGGCGCCTCGGGATGTGCCTTGGGCAGCCAGCCGTGCAGCGGGATGATACCGGCCTTGGCGCCAAAGCCAAAGAAGGCGAGCACGAAGCACACGGATGCGACCGCGGGGCTAAACTGCGTGGCGCGGAAATCCGCAAAGGCAAACGAGCCGCCGGCGAAGTTGGTCATGGTGAGGAAGCTCGCCATGATGAGCACAAAGCCCACGTGCGCGATCACAAAGTAGAGCCAACCGCCATGGATGGAGTTCTCGTTCTCCTCGATCACGACCAGGAAGTACGAGGTCAGCGACATGAGCTCAAAGGCGACCAGGAACCAAAACACGTTGTCGGCGGTGATGACGAGCATCATGGACGCCACGAAGGTGTTAAAGAAGAAGCCGGCGCGGCCCTTTTTGCCCGGGTACTCATCAAAGTAATTGAGACCGTAGATCGAACCGGCAAACGCGAGCACCGAGATGAGCGCCACGAACAGGCCGGACAGCTGGTTGAGCAGCAGCTGGAAATGGGCAAACGGGAAGAACACGATGGTGTCGACCGACGTGACATCGCCCAGCACGGCCTGAATACCGGCCACAAACGAAAGCACCGCGGCGACGGCGCCGATTAGGCAGCCGGCGGTCTTGGCGGCGTTATCGGCCTTGATCAGCAGAACCGAGGCGAGCGCACCGATGCACGAGACGGCAAGCGATGCGATAAACAGCGTCATGCTATCCATTGTTTACGCTCCCTTCTGCTTTCTCGGACAGGCCCTGGGCCACAGCGGTAACGTCGACGACCGGACCGTTTTCGATCGAGCGCAGGCGTTTGGCTTCGTCAAGCTCGCGATCGGCCGCGCCGCCCATGACGGTCAGCGCCTTGGTGGGGCACGCCGCCACACAATGCGGGCCGTCCGGATCGAAGGCGCAAAGGTCGCACTTCACAGCGCAGGTGTACTGGCCGGGAGCCCACGTAAGCAGGCTGCTCAGGGACTTAGGAT
>JAEZNV010000037.1 GCA_023441725.1 Actinomycetes bacterium
GGGCGGCACGCTTTGTTTGGGGCGGCACGTTTTTGTTATATGGCGATCCTGCTTAGACGAGCTTGCACTTCTGGAATGATCTTCTCGAACATTACCTCCGCCTCAGCAAAACCCTCTTCTTTGAGACCGCGCGCGGCGTCTCTTAGCGCGTCTGGAACCTCATTGCAGGTATCGGCAATCATTCCGGCAACAATTCCCCCGGGCAAACCCGCCCCAATCATTTGGCTCATCACCGACCCGCGCGTTACGTCGTCAATCTTGCGGCTCCCTCCAAACGAGACGCCCATCTCGCGAACGAGACTGGGATAAACCGTTGTGCACAGCACGTCATAGAGCGGCGCCAACCTCACCTGCTTCCAACTTTCGTCCCACACGAACGACCAGTTCTTTAGATGGTTATCGCAGTTACCTACGGCATAGTCGAACAGCTGGTTATAGCCGACAAGGAACCTGTCCTCCATTTGATTCGTCGACGTCCTTCGCACCGCATCGACGATAAGCCCCAGGTAATTGACGCCCGTGGGCTCATATTTAAGCTCACGCGAAATGCCCTTGGCTTGACAAACATCTTCCTGGTGCAAACGGTATGGAATTGGCAATCCGTCAACCGAGCATCCAGCATCAGGCGTTACTCGGTCAAATCGCCTCACGGCGATAATTGGCTCGGCATCCTCAACTCGGATAAGAAAACACTCTTCGGCCGACAGGTCCATCAGAGAGGCGGCCCTCACGCACATCGCTTCGCACACTGTCTCGCCCGGGAACGTTTTCGATCCCGCCTTGAGAATGTGCGTAGATGGGGCCGCTCCATGAGGCAGGTACCATCCGCCACATGGATCATCGCCCGTATGGTAGAGACCGACCTTCGCCTGAGCACCTGCAAGGGAGATTCGACTCTCTAGCGCTAAATCAAAAGCAACCTCCGCCGGCGCGTATGCCAGCCCGCTTAGCTGTTCCTCACCTATCTCTTCATAGCCCATTTCGAGACTGTCGGCCGAAGGATCTCGCGTCAAAACCAGAGCGCCGACAGGTTCATCGCGGACTAAATCGAGCACCTTAAAGTAATCTCCGCGTTCCGCTCGCGCCCTTTTCTCAAGATCCCTGTTGAGCTGCCCCTCCGGAATGATGCCGGAGAAAAAGGAGCCCGTTGTGTCCGGACTAAATGTCTCGGCCGACAACGGCAGCGAGGTCGAAATCGGGGCCGCATCACCGCTCTGGAGATATTTGGGGCTATAGGTGAATATCGGAAGCCCCGCGTTTTCCTCCAATATGCCAACCAGCTGGTAAGACCCATTAAACTCACGGTGAACGAACAGCGTGCCATCCATTATTTCCCCCTCACCTTCAGAATAAAATCAATATCCACGATGGAGGCGTAATCGAAAATGACACCAATTTCGACCGTTGTCCGCCCCCGCTCGATATCACCAATCACACGAAGGCTGCGGCCCGTCATAGTCGCGACATCGCGTTGAGTCAAGCCAAGCTCACGCCTTCTGAGCCTAAGGGCTTTCCCCATCTCGGCGGGATCGAAAACCACGCGCTCCGAGAAAGCGACTTCCGACGGTTTGAGCTTGATGCGCCCATCCAGCTTTTTAATCGTTGTCACCGTTCTCATCATGCCTCCAGCTATATTCCTATTCGTGAACATAGTATAAAACCGTGGAACTATGTTCATGTACGGGAATATAGTGTTTGCTACATTAGCAATGTTCCCGTTCAGGAATATAGCTACCGAGAAGCCTGATATTTTCTTAGATGGGCAGATCCTGAACGGCTACGCCATACGGGCTGACTACTCAAAGTATTGGAACTTGTTCGTTGAAAAAGCGAACGTGACGACGAAGCCTTCGCCCGGCTCGGACGATGCGGTGACGTCGATGCCCATCTTGGAGCACAGACGCGCCACCAAGTAGAGGCCGATGCCCGTTGCGCGCTTGGTGGTGCGGCCGTTGTCGCCGGTAAAACCCTTCTCGAACACGCGCGGCAGGTCGGCCGCGCTCACGCCGCAGCCGTTGTCCGCGACGGTGAGTTCGATGCGCTCGCTTGCCAGGCCCTCGTCCAACAACGCGCCCGAAAACACGATCTTTGCGCCATCCTCGCGCGCATATTTAATGCTGTTCTGAATGAGCTGGCCCAGAATAAACTCGAGCCATTTCTCGTCGGTGAACACCTCGAAGTCGAGGTTCTCGCACACCGGCGCCACGTGCGCCGCAATGAGCTCGCGCGCGTTGGCTTTAATGGCACCCGTCACCAAGGTCTTAAGATCCCAGCGGCGAATCAGGTAGTCGCGCTCCACAACCTCCGAGCGCGCATAGTACAGCGCCTGGTCGATATAGCGCTCCACGCGGGCAAGCTCGCGTGCCAGGTCGTCCACGCGCGTCGGATCGTCTTCGCTGCCGTCCAGGTTTTCCAAGATCAGATGGGCAGCCGCCAAGGGCAGTTTGGCCTCGTGTACCCAGCTCTCGATATAGTCGCGATAGTCATCGGTCTGACGCCGGCCTTCGGCAACCTCGTCGCAAGCAGCTTTGCCCACCCGGCGCAAGACCTCGTACTCGAGCTCGCCCTCGGCATAGGTCGGGCATTGCACCATCTCCTGCACCCATGCGGGACTCTCGAGCTCCTCTGCCGCACGCTCAAGCTGACGCAGAAAACGACGACGGCGCGCGTACTCGATCACAATGCCGAGCATGCCAAAGACAAAGGACACGCCGACCGCCACGACCACGATGGAAACGGAAGCGCCGGCGACCGTCAGTACAAAGCAGCTCAGCAGCACGCCGCAGGTCCACACGGCGACGGGAAGCAGCGCGTCTTTGAAGAATTTGGCAAACGACATACCTGGCACCTAGACCGAATAGCCCTGGCCGCGGTGCGTCGTCAGATACCCCTTGATGCCGATTTTTTCGAGCGTGGCGCGCAGGCGGTTGATGTTGACGGTAAGCGTGTTGTCGTCCACGAAGGCATCGGAGTCCCACAGGTCCTGCATGATGGCCGATCGCGAGACGATCTTGCCCGCGCGACCCAAGAGCAGCGAAAGGATACGCAGCTCGTTTTTGGTGAGCTCGGTGCCGGTACCAGTTGCCGTGTTGGTGACCGTGGAGCGAGCGAGGTCGAGTTCCAGTCCCTTGTGGACGAGCGTGCTGCGCTCACCGGCAGCCGTGGTGCGGCGCAGCAGGGCATTGATACGAGCCACGAGCACGCGCGCGCTGTAGGGCTTGGGCACAAAGTCGTCCGCGCCGAGCGTCATGGCCATGACCTCGTCGATCTCGGTCGAGCGCGAGGTAAGCACGATGATGGGGACCTCGGATTCGCGACGGACCTCGTGGCAGATATGCTGGCCGTCCTTGACGGGAAGCGTGAGGTCGAGCAGCACCAGGTCGGGCGCGGCAGCAAGGATATCGCGCGAGACATGTTCGAACGATTCGCAGGCCTCGACCTCAAAACCAGCACGGGCAAGGATGTCGGCAAGTTCGCGACGGATAGGCTCGTCGTCCTCAACGACATAGATTAGCGCCATGGATTCCGCTCCCCTCTTGGTTGTCTTGTCCCATTATGACCGCGAAGCCGCAGGTACGCACCTCACGCGGCACCAAGGTGACAGAACTGTTCGCAAACGAAAGCGCTTGGCTCGTCCCTCGCTCGCAACGGGCGCGAGAATCAAATGATTATATAATCCCCGTCCCAGAAAAATCATTTAGCGGCGGGCACGGAGCTTTTCGTAGCCGTCGGCAAAGAAGGCGACCGTGGCGGCGTCGGCCTCCGCGGCGTCCGTCTCGGTTGCGGGAACCACGCCGTGCTCGTCACTCACCAGGAACAGGGCACCCTTGAGCTGTGCGGGAATGTCTACGCGCGTGACCGGGATGTTCTTGGTCTGAGCCAACTGCTCAATAAGGGTCGCCGTGCCACACAGGCACTCGTCCGCCGGTGCCACAAAGGCCAGCTCACCGTTGTTGACGGCGGCGAGCAGCTCGGGTGCCACGCCGGTCTCGTCAGCCTCGGAGCGGGCCTCGGCGGAGCGGGCACGCAGCGCCTTGGCCGACGTATCGGCCAGCGGCTCGTACTCCCCCACCGTCATGGCGGCGTTGCCGTTAACGTCAATCACCAGCATGAGTACGCCGTCGTGCGCGGTGTAATCGCCCTCGGCGAGCGACCACTCAACGTGTTGCTTGGCCCAGCTGAGCATGTTGTGGGTAAGCGGCTCGCCCTGCACCAGGCGCTCGGATAGCGCACGGATGTGGCGGTTGAGCATGGGCACCTTTTTGTTGGACATGCGCCAACGGCAGACAAGCGCGGGCTTGTCGAGCGTGAACTTCTCGACCGCCTCCTGATTGGCGCAAAAGTCCTCGTACGCACGCTGATCCTCGGCATTGCCAAACAGCTCGGCATCATCAATCTGGGGCATGGTCATACCTTTCGTGTTAGTCATTCCGTCCT
>JAEZNV010000082.1 GCA_023441725.1 Actinomycetes bacterium
GTCCGGGCCCGCGCCTTTAGACGCGAGCCCGGGGCCCGTGGGTTATACCCTAAGAGCAAACCACCCTTTTTAAGGGTGGTTCTGATGGGTAAAATACCTGCTCAGTTGTGATTTTGGGTGCTGGGAGGCGTTTGTGGGCAAGGCTAAGGCTAAGGCGAAGAAAAAGACGACGGGGGCGCGGGCTAAGCGCGATCGTCGTCGGAAGCTCGCGACCGAAGCCCCTGCATCTGCTGAGGAACTGCTGGCAAGCGTACCGGGGCTTGACGCGTTGCAGGATGTTCCGGCGTTCGATGACCTGCCGGTCGATGCGGCTCAGCAGGCTGCATTTGACGACTTTTGCGCACAGGCCGAGGAGCCCGAGCAGATGCAGCTCGGTGCCGTGGTGCGCCTGGACCGCGGGTTTCCGCTGGTGGCGACTGCCGATGACACGTTTCGTGCCGAGCATGCCGTAGGGTTTGCCAAGTCGCGTGGCGAGGACGAGGTCTTGCTGCCCGCTGTGGGCGACCGCGTGGCGGTTCGCCGTGCTCCCGGGCACGACATGGGCGTCATCGAGTGCGTACTACCGCGCCGTACGAGCTTTGAGCGTTGGCGTGGCCGTGCCCGCGGTGAGCGCCAGGTGCTCTGCTCCAACGTTGACAGCGTGCTGATCGTGCAGGCGCTCGGCGCCGGCGAGGTGCTGCTCGATCGCGTGGCGCGCTCACTGGTGTTGGCGCTCGATTGCGATGCCGAGCCGGTAGTGGTGCTCACCAAGGCCGACCGCTGCGAGGCCGATGAACTCGAGCGCGATCTGGACCGCGTGCGCCGTCTGGTGGGTCCGGACGTGCGCGTGATCGTGACGTCTTCTGCCGAGGGCCTCGGCCTGGACGAGGTTCGCGCCTGCGTGCCGGCTGGGAGCTGTGCCATGATCTTGGGCGAGTCGGGCGCCGGCAAGTCAACGCTGCTCAACGCGCTGTTGGGCCACGACACCCTGGCCACTGGCGGCGTGCGCGAGCGTGACGACCAAGGTCGCCACACCACGGTTGCGCGCGTGATGGTGGCGCTGCCGGGCGACGCCGGCGTGATCGCTGATGCTCCGGGCCTGCGCAGCCTGCCGCTCGTGGGACATGAGCGGGGTCTGGCGCGTGCCTTCCCCGAGATCATCGAGGCGTCGCGTGCGTGCCGGTTTGGCGATTGCACGCACACTCACGAGCCGGGTTGCGCCGTTCGCGAGGCCGAGGACACGGGGCAGATCGACAGCCTGCGCCTAGAGACGTTCCAAAACCTGGCGTCATCCATGCGCGTGAGTGCCCAAATGCTCGATCCCGATGTCCATCTGTAATTGATTTTTCCTATGACAGCCGCCTCCCAACTGCTTGGGAGGCGGCTTTTTTGCTGCCAAAGCGTCTCGAAATATGCGTTTTGCCGACGTTCTGACCAAAACCTTGCCACGAGCTTGACGGGCTGGTCAGCTTTTGGTCAGCAATTGGTTTGACACCTAAAACCAAGATCGCGATTGCGCCGCTTTGCGCCCTGGTCGCCCAGACAATGATGGTACGGGCATTTGCCCGGTGCTACCTTGAGAGGAGCGGCCGTGAACAAGAGCAAGCGCATCGCCATCAGTCTGGTCGCGGGCGTGCTTGCCGCGGCGCTCTGCATGGTCTACGGCTCGTCGATCCGCTCGCAAGCCGAGCAGGCCCAGGCCGATACTTTGGCAAAATACGGCGGCGACCGCGTTGAGGTGTGCGTCGCGGCGCGCGATATCGATGCGGGTGAGACCCTCGACGAGACTAATGTCATAACTCAGGAATGGCTGGCGAGTCTGTTGCCGCGTGATGCGGCGACCGAGCTGCGTCAGGTGCGCGGCGACGTGACGACCTCGCGCATTCCCAAAAACGCCGTGATTTGCAATGTCTACACCAAGGCCGAGAGCCACAAGCTCGAGGTGCCTAAGGGCAAGGTTGCCGTTTCGGTGGCGGTCGATGCCGAGCACTCGGTCGGCGGTGCTACAGGCGTGGGCAGCTACGTGGATGTGTATGTGCAAAAAGACGGCGTAACCGATCGACTGTGCGGCGCGCACGTGATCGATACCAGTGAGGATTCCGGTGCCACGCGCGAGGGCAAGATCGAATGGGTGACGCTGGCGGCTGACCCCGAAGACGTCAAGGAACTGCTGGGAGCCTCGGGCAAGGGAACGGTCAGCTTGACGATTCCCGCCACGGCGCGCGGCAAAAAGAGCGGAGGCGACGAGTGATGAAGGCAATCTGGCTTGCGTGCTGCGCGTGCGGCGATTACGGGCTGCTACAGCAGGAAGTCGAGGGTCGCGATGTGGGCGCACAGGTGCTTCGCGTGGGGGATCTGGACGGGCTGGTATCCATGGCGCGGGCGTTTCCCTCGCGCCGCGGTGCCGCCATCATCGCGGCATCTCTGTTCGATACCGAAGACGTGCGGAAGACCGTTGCGCGCCTGACGGCCGAGGGCCGTGTGAGTCGCGTCGTCGTGTTGATCGAGACACTCGACCCGTCGGATATCGAAGGGCTGTTTCGCGCGGGGGCGACCGAGGTCATCGCTGCGCACAGTTTGTGCGGCAACGGGCGCGCGGGTGAGGGAACGGTTGATTCCGATCGGCGCATGGCGATCGAGCCCGATGCTTTTGTTGATAGGGAACCCGGGGCGCCTCGCGCTACAAGAGGCCCGCGTGTTGATGAATATGGAAAAGCGGAAGCCGAGCATGGTCGGCGCCCCCGGGACCCCCTTGCATACGATGACGCTGGAGGGCCGGTACCGTATGGCGATGACGTTCTGGCTGAAGATATGGGATACGTGCACGGCGTAAATCTGGCCGATGAGCTCGACGAGGTCGAGGGTTTTGCCGGGGCTGACGAGCCGTGCGCCGCTGCGTCTTTGGCTTCGGAACCGCAGCCCGGGCAGCCTGCCATGCCGGCTTGGGCTCAGCGCGTGACCGCGGCGGGGGAGACGGGGATGTTATCGCCCGCGTCCGTGTCGCCGGTTCCTGCACCGTCAGCCCCCGCGCCGTCGGCGGACTCGTCGATTCCGTCGCGTCGGGTACCGGTCGTCTGCGCCGTTTCGGGGTCGGGCGGTTGCGGCAAGTCGACGATCGTTGCCACCATGGCGCATGCGGCGTCGCTGTTGGGTTTGCGTGCCGCCGTGCTCGACTTGGACCTCATGTTTGGAAACCTATACGATCTGCTGGGTGTCGATGCCCCGCACGATATGGCGGCGCTTATCGAGCCGTCGGCGGCGGGCGCACTTGCCGAGCCGGATATCGTGGCCGCATCGATGCGCGTCGCCCCGGGCGTCACGCTCTGGGGGCCTGTCGCGGCCCCCGAGAAGGCCGAGCTCATGGCACGTCCGGTGGAGCTATTGCTCGATGTTTTGCGTCGCGAATCCGACGTGGTCTTTGTCGACACCTCGGTCTTTTGGGGTGATGCCGCGGCCGCCGCGGTGGCGGCGAGCGACCGTTGCCTGGTCGTAGGCGATGCGGCGGTATCGTCCGCGACATCCGCTTCGCGCGTCATTGAGCTGGCGAGCCGCGTGGGCGTGCCACGCACGCGCATGAGCGCCGTGTTCAACCGGTTTGGTGCGCGCGGTGCCGACGAGGACGTCGCCATGCGCTTCGAGATTGCCTGCGCACTGAGCTCCAAGATCCGCATTGCCGATGGCGGCCAGGACTTGGCCGCGCTCATGGCATTCGGTCGCGCCGACGAGGCAGTGGGTCAGACGAGCGCTTTTGCGACCAGCGTGCGCGAGGCCACGCGCGAGATGCTCGTGGAGCTGGGCTGCGCCGTCGGTC
>JAEZNV010000157.1 GCA_023441725.1 Actinomycetes bacterium
TGGGCTCACCGAATCGCCCGAGGCCATGGCGCGCATTATGACGGTGCTCGCTTTTGTGCGCCCTGGTGACCTGTATGGCCAACCCATCGATATCAACGTGCCGGAATACGGCATGAAGCTATTGAACCTGCAGCTCGAGGACGCGGCCGACACCGCCGCAACCGTCGAGTCCAACAACTAAGAGGAGAGACAATGAGCAAACTCGTCGAGGGCATCAAAGACCGCATGGTCGCTGCTGCACGCGAGGCCGCGCCCGCCGTGGTGGACGCCGCGCAGAAGGCCGCGACCGCGGCTGCCGAGAAAGTTGCCGAGGCAGTTGCCGATGCCAAGAACGCGGCAGGGGAGACGTCCGTCGCTAGCGAGCCCGCCACCGCCACCGAGCCCGTAGCCGCCGGCCAGGCCCCCGAAGGCGCGATCTTCAACCCCGAGAACGCCCGCGGCAACCTGCACCTGGGCATCGACGTGGGCTCCACCACCGTCAAGCTTGCCGTGCTCAATGACGACAACCAGATTGTCTACGCCAAGTACCAGCGCCACCACACCGACGTCCGCGCCTGCGCCCGCGACTTGTTCGAGGGTGCCGCGACCGTGCTGCCGACGGCCCAAATGACCTGCGCCATCACCGGCTCGGGCGGCCTGCTGCTGTCCCAGTGGCTCGACCTGGAATTTGTCCAGGAGGTCATCGCCAGCAAGCGTGCCGTCGAGACCCTCATCCCAGCCACCGATGTCGCCATCGAGCTGGGCGGCGAGGACGCCAAGATCATCTATTTCGACAACGGCATCGAGCAGCGCATGAACGGCACCTGCGCCGGCGGCACGGGCGCGTTCATCGACCAGATGGCAACCCTGCTGCACACCGACGCCAGTGGCCTCAACGAGCTCGCTGCCAACGCCACCACCATCTATCCCATCGCCAGCCGCTGCGGCGTTTTTGCCAAGACCGACGTGCAGCCGCTGCTCAACGAGGGCGCCCGCCCCGAGGACGTGGCTGCCTCCATCTTCCAGGCTGTCGTGACCCAGACCATCTCGGGCCTGGCGTGCGGCCGTCCCATTCGCGGCAACGTCGCCTTCCTGGGCGGCCCGCTGCAGTATCTCTCTGAGCTGCGCCACCGCTTCTACCTCACGCTCAACCTGGACGAAGAGCACCGCATCGTGCCCCAAAACGCCCACCTGTTTGTGGCGAGCGGCGCTGCCATGGCGCACGAGTCCAACAAGCTCAGCACGTTCCCGCAGCTTATCGAGGCCATCGATGCCCTGGGTGACACACAAGGTGCCGAGGTCGAGCGTCTGGATCCGCTCTTTGCCAACGACGAGGACTTTGCCGAGTTCAAGACCCGCCACGACCAGGAAGTCGTCCCCAAGGGAAAGCTCGACGGCTACACCGGCCGCGTGTTCATCGGTATCGACGCCGGTTCCACCACCATGAAGGCCGCGCTCGTGGGCGAGGACGGCCAGCTGTTGCACACCTGGTACGGCAACAACAACGGTGACATCCTGGGCACGGCCAAGGTCATCATGGCCGATTTCTACAACCACATCCCCGCCGGCTGCACCATCGGCCACGTGACCACCACGGGCTACGGCGAGGCACTGCTCATCGAGGCCCTCAAGGCCGATTCCGGCGAGATCGAGACCGTCGCGCACCTGCGCGGCGCCAAGGCATTCCTGCCCGGCGTCGAGTTTATCCTGGACATTGGCGGCCAGGACATGAAGTGTCTGCGCGTCAAGGACGGCGTCATCGAGCACATCATGCTCAACGAGGCTTGCTCGTCGGGCTGCGGCAGCTTTATCGAGAGTTTCGCCGTGTCTATGAACATGGACGTGCGCGCGTTCGCCGATGCCGCCATCCATGCTAAGGCTCCCGTCGACCTGGGCAGCCGCTGCACGGTCTTTATGAACTCGCGCGTCAAGCAGGCGCAAAAGGAAGGCGCCACGGTGGGCGACATCGCGGCCGGCCTGTCCTATTCCGTCATCAAGAACGCCCTGTTCAAGGTCATTAAGCTGCGCGACCCCAAGGAGATCGGCAGCCAGGTGATCGTCCAGGGCGGCACCTTTATGTCCGATGCTACGCTGCGTGCGTTTGAGCAGCTCACCGGCGTTCATGCCGTACGTCCCGACATCGCCGGCTGCATGGGCGCCTACGGTGCGGCCCTGCTCGCCCGCGATCGCGCCGGCGCCGACGGCACCTCGACCATTCTTTCTGCCGAGGACATCGCGCACCTTACCGTGACGCAAAAGCATGTCCGCTGCGGCCGTTGCTCTAACAACTGCCAGCTTACCGTCAACGACTTTGGCGGCGGCAGGCGCTTCATTACCGGCAACCGCTGCGAGAAGGGCGCCGGCCACAAAAAGCAGAAGACTGAGGCCCCCAACCTTTTCAAAAAGAAAAACGAGCTGCTCTTTAACCGCGAGATCCTGAGTCCCGACGAGGCCCCGCGCGGCACCGTGGGTATCCCGCGCGCACTCAACATGTACGAGAACTACCCCTTCTGGCACGCGTTCTTTACGCGCCTGGGCTTTAGCGTGCAGCTGTCCGACCAGTCGAGCAAAAAGACCTACCAGGCGGGCATCGAGTCCATGCCGTCCGAGAGCGTGTGCTACCCGGCAAAGATGAGCCACGGCCATGTGATGAACCTCATCGACCGCGATGTCGACTTTATTTGGATGCCGTGCGTGCGCTGGGAGCGCAAGGAGGATCCGACGGCTGGCAACTGCTATAACTGCCCCATCGTCATGAGCTACCCCACGGCGCTGGCGCTCAATATCGACGAGATCCGCGAGCAGAACATCGAGTTCCTGTACCCGTTTGTGCCCTATCACGACAAGACCGAGCTCAAGCGCCGTCTGTACCAGGTGCTCGCCGTCGACCGTGTGGCCGATGCGCAAGCCGGTCGCGGTCGCGTGCGTGGACCCAAGATCACGCGCTCCGAGGTCGATGCCGCCGTCAACGCTGCTTTTGAGGCCGATGCGCGCTTCCACGAGGATATCCAGACCATGGGCGAGGAGGCTCTTAAGTGGGTCGAGGACCATGGCGGTCACGGCATCGTGCTCGCCGGTCGTCCCTACCATAACGACCCCGAGATCAACCACGCCCTGCCCGAACTTATCTCGAGCTTTGGCTTTGCGGTCTTTACCGAGGATTCGCTTGCGCATCTGGTAAAGCCCGAGCGTCCGATTCGCGTCGTCGACCAGTGGATGTACCACAGCCGCCTGTACGCCGTCGCCCGTTTTGTGACGATGCGCAACGACCTGGACCTGATCCAGCTCAATTCCTTCGGCTGCGGCCTGGACGCTCTGACCACCGATCAGGTGCAGGAGATTCTGGAAGCCAGCGGCAAGATCTACACCGTGCTTAAGATCGACGAGGTGTCTAACCTGGGTGCCGCGCGCATCCGCATCCGCTCGCTCATGGCAGCGCTCAAGGACCAGGAGGCCGAGCGCCTGGCCGATGCCACGGCCGCGGGCGAGGCCTACGAGCAAGGCGATGCCGCGCCGGTGGCGCCCTCCACGGATGCCCCCGCGTTCGCGAGCCGCAAGTACACGTTTGAGGCGCAGCGTGAGAGCGCATCGACCGCGTGGCCCAAGGTGCCCTTTACCGAGCAGATGCGCGAGGAGGGCTATACCATCCTGTGCCCGCAGATGGCGCCGATCCACTTTGACCTGGTCAAAGAGGTGTTCCGTGGTGCTGGCTACAACTTGGAGCTGCTGCCCTCGACCGACCACGATGCCGTCGAGGCTGGCCTGCGCTACGTGAACAATGACATTTGCTATCCGTCGATCCTGGTGACGGGCCAGATTATGGAGGCCATCGAGAGCGGTCGGTACGACCTGTCCAAGACGGCCGTGGTTATCAGCCAGACCGGCGGCGGCTGCCGTGCCACCAACTACATCGCACTCATCCGCAAGGCCCTGCGCGAGAGCGGCCACCCCGAGATTCCGGTGATCTCGCTTTCGGCAGTGGCGCTCGGCGAGGACAACCCCGGCTTTAAGATTACGCCGGCGCTGCTTAAGCAGGCAGTCTACGCGGTACTCTTTGGCGACGTGATGATGCAGATGCTCTATCGCTGCCGCCCATACGAGGCCACGCCCGGTGCCGCCAATGCGCTCTACGAGGAGTACATGGCGCGCGCCCGCAAGCTGGCGCCCAAGTTCAACCGCCACAACTACACCAAGCTGTGCCGCGAGGCCATCCGCGCGTTCGACACCATGCCGCTTGTGGGCGAGGGCGCCAAGCCGCGCGTGGGCGTGGTCGGCGAGATTCTGGTCAAGTTCCATCCCACGGCCAACAACCACGTGGTCGATGTCATTGAGCGTGAGGGCTGCGAGGCTGTGGTGCCGGGCCTGCTCGACTTCTTCCTGTACTCCATGAGCAACGCCGAGCTTCAAAAAGACGAGCTGGGAAGCTCTGCCACGGCGCGCGCTAGCATGCAGGCGCTCATTAAGCTGGTGGACTGGATGCGCACGCCGGTGGAGGAGATGCTCGAAAAGTCCAGCCGCTTTGAGGCGCCCGAGCGCATCGACACTATGGCCGACAAGGCTCGCACGGTGCTCTCGGTGTGCAACAACATGGGCGAAGGCTGGCTGCTCACGGCCGAGATGCTCGACCTGATTGACCATGGTGCACCCAACATTATCTGCACGCAGCCCTTCGCGTGCCTGCCCAACCACGTGGTGGGTAAGGCCGTGATCAAGGAACTGCGCCGTCAGCACCCCGAGAGCAACATCGTCGCAGTGGACTACGACCCCGGCGCGTCCGAGGTCAACCAGCTCAATCGCATTAAGCTCATGATCAGCGTGGCCAAGGAAAACATGCGCGCCGGTAAGGGCTTTAAGCTCGAGAAGGTGGCGCCGCTCGCGATGGACGAGGTCACCGGCCAGATGCGTGCCCACGATGGCTGCGTGAGCTGCGGCTCGGTCGACGAGAGTGCCGTGGCGTCGGTCGCTGAGCGCCTGGGACGCGGCATTAAGAAGTAACTGGCCTGCTATGGGCTGGATATGAGACAAACGGGTGGTGGCCGTACCGGCTACCACCCGTTTTTGCTTGGACATATGTTGCGTAAATCGTTTTGTTGCAGCCTTCTGTGCACTCGAATTTCGGAAGTGCGGGGAAAAACGCGAACCTCCTGAGCACACCGCCTTTTTAGACTCTCGCGACCTGCGGTTTTGTTGTAAAAAAAGCCGGTCTGGTCGGCGAAACCCGATTTTTCCCCGCACTTCCGAAAACAGCGGTTCAGCAGCGCCAAAAAATGCCCTCAAAATCGAGAGTTAATGAACAGGTGTAGCCGTTCGCCGCAAATTACCGTCCGTTTATAGAACCCACCCCCAGCGCGCGTCCTCCTTACGGTTGAATAAATACACATCTATGGAATTACGTAAGAGAGGACTGTTCTTATGAGCTACAAGACCGTTTGCGTTGCCGGCGGCGGCGTGCTGGGAAGCCAGATTGCCTTTCAGGCAGCCTACTGCGGCTTTGATGTAACGATTTGGCTGCGCAGCGAGGGCAGCATCGGCCGTACCCAGCCCAAGATCGATCATGTGCGCGAGGAGTACATCGCTGCTATCGAGGGCATGGCGGACGGCACGGGCGAGTGGTGCGCCGGTATCGCCGATAGCGGCAAGCCCTTCGACAAGGAGGCGGCACTCGCCGCCGTCGAGCGTGCCTACTCCACGCTCAAGCTGGAGCTCGATCTTGCCAAGGCAGTGGCCGACGCCGATCTGGTCATCGAGTCCATGGCCGAGGACACCCAGGCAAAGATCGACTTCTACAAGAAGCTTGCCCCGGTTCTCCCGCAAAAGACCGTCGTCGTAACGAACTCCTCTACGCTGCTGCCGAGCACCTTTGCCAAGTACACCGGCCGCCCCGAGAAGTACCTGTCGCTGCACTTTGCCAACTCCATCTGGAAGAACAACATGACCGAGGTCATGGCGCAGGACCAAACCGACAAGCGCTACTTCGACGAGCTCGTCGACTTCGCTAACGACATTCGCATGCTTGCCCTGCCCGTCAACAAGGAAAAGAACGGCTACCTGCTCAATTCCATGCTGGTGCCATGGCTGCTTTCGGGCCTCGACCTGTATGTCTCGGGCGTGAGCGATCCCAAGAGCATCGACCTCGCATGGACGCGTGGCACCGGCGCACCCAAAGGTCCGTTCCGCGTATTCGATACGGTTGGTATCCAGACGGCTTACAACATCGTTATGCAGTACCAGAAGGTGCCGGGCCTGGTGAGCCCGTTGCTCAAAAAGATGATGATGCCCTACAACTTTAAGGCCATGGCATCCGTCCTCAAGCAGATGCTCGACGAAGGTAAGCTGGGCGAAAGTTCGGGCGAGGGCTTCTTCAAGTACTAACAATGATTCCTCGGGGACGGAGGAAAACGGATCATTTTTGGTCGCCAGCAGTGAGAAGATGGATCCAGAAATAGAAAGGAGTGGCAATGGGCCGGCTCGGGCTTTGAGGACAAGTTACTGCAGGCCCAGGGCGATTTTTCGCTCAACGCGGGCCAGCACAGCGTGACGTATCTGCCGAGTTCCGATACGGCAACGACCAGTCGCTACCAGGTGCTGCTGTACGACAACAACTTTGGTGCGGCCGAAAGCTATCCCAAGTTCGACTGGGGCCAGCTGGGCGCCGCGGTGGTGACCGACTACAACAAGGGCACGCATTCGTTTGGGCGCATCTTTACGGTGGACGAGACGGCGCGCACCTACGAGCTCGAAGACCAGATCGCCGTGCCGTTTTCGGGCTATGTGAGCAGTGCGCAGCACGTTGGCGATTCAAATAGCATGCTCGTGGCATCGGGCCAGGCCAAGACCTTTACCGAGTACGACCGCTACGGTCTACCCATCGCCACCTACGAGATGGAAGCCGAGAAGTACATCTATCGCGTGTACAAGTACGACCTGTAGGGCCGCGCTCTGCATCACTTCACGTCAAATTCCACGCGATCGAGCTCGGGCACATTGAGGTCGATGAGCTTGCGGGCGACGTGGCGGTCGCGTGCCCCGAGCGCCTCGCTTGTCGTCACATGGGCGACAACCTCGCGCTCGACGATGCCCTCCTCGTCGCCTTCGGTGGCCGAGGTCTCGACGGCGACGGTGTAGTCCTTAAAGCCTGGCAGCACCGCCGCAAGCTCGCGCGTGGTTTCGGTGACGCCGTAGCCGTCCTGCACGCCGGCCTGCGCCGAGCCAATGGAACCCGCCGTCATAACGATGCAGGGGATGGCAAAGATTACCGTGCCCACGATGATGCGGCGGCGCACCTTGCGCGATAGCTCGTCGACCTCGGCATTTTCCTCGGCAGTCACAATACCGTCGCCGTTGAGGTCGCGCTTGAGCGGCACGCGCAAAAGAAGCAGAACGGCTTCGGCCGCGAGTGCGATAAAGACCACGTTGATGCCAAACTCGTAAAGCGCCGAGAGAAACAGTGGCCCGCTTGCGATGGCGATGCCATAGCCCGCCGCGCACAGGGGCGGCATGAGCGCGGTCGCCACAGCCACCCCGGCGATGAGCGTGGCGGGTTCCTGGTCGCGCGAGTTGCCCAGGCCACCCGCAAAGCCGCCCGCGAGCGCGACGGCAAGGTCCCACACAGTCGGTGTCGAATTGTCGATGATGGCGGCCGTGGTGGTGCCAAGGGGCGAGAGCTTAAAGTACAACGTGGACGTGACCAGGCAAAAGACCATCTGCAGCGCGAGGCCGGCGACGGCCTCAAGGGTGATCTCGCGGTCGAGCGTGGCGATGCCGTATGCCATGGCAAGGACCGAGCCCATGAGCGGGCAGATGAGCATGGCGCCTACAATGGCGATATCCGAGTCGATATCGAGGCCGATGCTCGCGATCAACATGGCAATGATCAAGATGCATAAGTGTGAGCCAGTCAGGCGCGCCCCGTTTACAAAGCGCTTGCGAATCACGTGATAGGGCGCGCGTCCCTCGCGAATGTTGAATGCCCGCTTTAGAAAGCGGCTTGCGTTCTCCATGGCCTCGCTGTGGGCGGGGCGGATGCCATGGCGCCGATGATGGCGCTCGCGCAGTCGCTTGAGCTGTTGTTTATCGAGTTCCATGTCCACCTCGTATTGCCGTAGGAACGCGGGTGCGTTCGCAGCATGTACTCTACACCGTGACGGGCGGGGCGGTCATCTTGACATGGAACTTAGGCGAGCAGGCAAAGGAAGACACGCCACATACAAGTACTGCCGAGGGTTTCGGCAGATACAAAAAGCGCGGGGCCGGATGGTCTCCGACCCCGCGCTCTGCACGGGTGCGTTGTTGTTTGGTTTAGCCCAGCAGGCTCAGGCCAACAGAGACAAACGCCAGGATAACGCCGACGATGGACTCGCCACCGAGCAGGCCGCTGGCGACAACCAGGCCCTGCTCCTGGAAGGCGGCATCCTTGGCGGTCTTCTCCTCGTCCGAAAGACCGGCGTTGGCATCGCGGTGGGCTGCCCACTTGTCGTAGGCGAGCTTGACGCAGGAGCCCAGGAAGGCCGTGAGCGACATGTAGAACGGCAGGTACACGCCCAGGCCGATCATCATGGCCGGAATGCCGAGCCAGTACATGACGATGCCGGCGATAAAGCCGCCCGCAAACCACGGCACGCTCGGGATGCCCGAGACCATGGTGGCGACCACGCTTGCCTGTGCGGCCACAAAACTCTTGTCGGGGCCAAAGGCGTCCGGACCATAGGCGGTGACGAGCGCGACCATGACGGCGGCGGCGACCAGGGCGCCCACGATGCCGCCAATGGCCTGGCCGACCCACTGCGCGCGCGGGTTGGTGCCCAGCACGGCGCCGGCCTTAAAGTCGTTCATGACGTCGCCCGCAAGGCCGCACGCCACGGCCACGATGCCGGCGATAAAGAACAGCTTGACCTGAGCGAGCTGCGCGAAGGCGGCAACGATGAGCATGACGATGAGGCCGAAGATCTCCATGGGGTCGATACCCGTCTGGCCGCAGCTCTGCGCGCTCATGATGGTGGTGACAAAGGTGAACAGCGTGACGATGACGGCCGGAACGGGGCCAAGGTCGAGCACGATGGCGATGATCACGGCGATGGCGGCAGCGCCCAGGCCGATGATACCGGCGTCGAGTTTAAGGGAGCCCGAGATGAGCGACTGCTCGTCGGTGTCGGTGGAGCTGTCGGCGGCGAGGCCGCGGACGATACCGGCGACCTGCGGAAGGATGTCCTTGAGGACGACGGCGACGCCAAAGCCCATCATGAGGCCCATACCCAGGGACTTGACGATGCCCTGTGCGGTCATAACGTCAAACAGACCGGCAGCGGTGCCGCCGACGATGATGCCAAAATTGCCCAGCAGCGCGCCGGCAAACCAGAACGCGACGGGGGCGAAGCCCACCAAAAAGCCGATGGACAGCAACATGGGCGAGTTGTAGATGGCAAAGGTCACGCCGGGGATATTGAGCGTGCACAGCATGCTGGGCACAATGCCCAGAGCGTCGCGCAGCACGCTGTAGATGCCGGCGATGGCCATGGAGCCAAAGAGCTGCTTGCCGGTCTTGCCGCCGGCCTCGGTCGCGCGCAGGGTCTGAGCTGCGGCGTTGCCGGTGGGGAACTCAAGCGCGGCGTCCACGATAAAGTGACGGTGGATGAGTGCCGTGGCCAGCAGGCCTAGGATAGTGCCGGCGAGTGCCACGATAAACATGTCGAGCCAACTGATCTGGTCGGCATAGCCCAGCATCCAGGCGCCCGGGATGGTAAACGCCAGACCGCCAGCGACCATGGCGCCTGCGGACATGATGGTGTGGGTGACGTTGGCCTCGTTGAGGCTGGCGTTGCCCATGAGCTTCAGGAAGAACAGCGAAATGACGGCAGCGAAAATGATCGGCCAGGGGAGGGCGCCCATCTTGAGGGCGGTGTAGGCCGAGCTTGCCGTGATGATCACGCAGCCAAGGACGCCGATGACGACGCCGCGCAACGTGAGTTGCCCGCGCATCGAAGCGCGGTTCGAGGGATTGCTCATATAAAACTCCTTTGCGTATATCCGCTTCCCCCGGGAGCGCCGTTACGGATACGGCGCGGGAAGTCGGGTTACCAAGGGCCGCCGCGTGAGCTCGCAAACGACCG
>JAEZNV010000162.1 GCA_023441725.1 Actinomycetes bacterium
AAAAGAGGTTGTCTGTGGGCCAGATTCTTTCGGCAGATGGCCCAGTCTTGATGCTGTTTGAGCAGCTTTTAGAGCTGCGCGGGACGATTGACGAACTGTTCGATGGCAAGGTCGTTGTCGTGCGGAACAACCTGTTCCTTGATGGCGAGGGCGTTCCTTCTCCCGTTGATCCAGATCTGCTCGATGGCTTTGAGTCATCTTTTGACGATATGACACCCGATACGACGGGACTTTCTAAGTACTACGCCAAGTCGGTAAAGGTTGGAAGTGCGCATCTTGTAACGCCGATTATTCCGGACGAGTTTTCTGAGTGGGAAGTCATCGATCTATTTGATCGTGCTTCTTTTGCGCTGGGCGATGCTTCGGCAATCTCTGAGGGCGTCGTCCCTGTTTCGTCGGCTCCGTTTTTGGAATACCGTTTGGGCTTGCTAGATGGCACGGCTAGCCCTGCTTCTGTTTTGGTGAACGCTCGGGAACTTGAGAGCTATAGGTCCGCCCTGGAGGCGGTCGCTTCTGTTACCCATGCTCTGGGTCTATCCGTTTCCTTTGTGGCGCAGCAGGACCAAGAGGAAAAGATCGGGGAGTCGGACCGCCTGCTTTCGGTGCTTCAGCATTACTGGGGCAAGGACGCCTCGTTTAGGAAGCTTCGTTTTTACAAGAACCCCGACTTTGACAACGAGATGGAAACGGTGTCTCAGGGTGCTATCTCCGAGTTTGTCGTAAAGCAGGCCGAGGCTGCCCATGCGGGCTCCGTCGATTACAGGAATGTGTTTGTAACGGCGCCCACGGGTGCGGGCAAGTCCATTCTGTTCCAGATTCCGGCGCTGTATCTTGCTCGGAAATATCAGCTGGTCACGTTGGTTATTGAGCCGCTGAAGGCCTTGATGATCGACCAGGTTGCCAACTTGCGGAAACGTGGCGTTAAGAATGTCGTTGCCATTAACTCGGACATTCCCTATGGTGAGCGTCTAGAATCCCTCGACCGTGTTAAAAGCGGCGAGGCCTCCATCATCTACCTGTCGCCAGAGCTCTTGCTGGAGTCCTCGATCCAGGCAATTCTCAACGGCCGCGAGCCCGGTCTTGTCGTCATTGACGAGGTCCACACCGTTACCTCTTGGGGTAAAGATTTCCGCCCGGACTACTGGTATCTGGGCCCGTATCTGTCTAAGCTCCGCAAAAACGGTATGAGCTTTCCGATCTTTTGCCTTACCGCCACGGCTGTCTACGGCGGGCGCGATGATGTCGTTTCGCATACGGTCGCCGACCTGGAGCTTGGCAACTGCAAGATATTCCTGGGCAACCCTCGTCGTAATGACATTTCCTTCGACATTGTCTGGAGAAGCAAAAGCGAGCTGCCCGGTCCCATCGAGGAGGTAAAAACCGACCTCGCTGAGCAGTGGATTGATAAGGCCGTGCGCGACAACCGCCATGCCATTGTCTATTGCCCCTATCAGAGCCATGTCAATGCGATCATCGATCAACGCAGCGTTTCTAATTCTAAGGTTTTGGGTTATCACGGCGGCAAAGATGCCGCGTACAAGAAGATCGTTCAAGACGCGTTTGCGTCGGGTAGCTGCAGGGTGCTTGTGAGCACCAAGGCGTTTGGCATGGGTATCGATATCGACGACATCGATGCCGTGTACCACTATGCGCCGACGGGCAATCTGTCCGACTATATTCAGGAAATTGGTCGTGGCGGTCGCAAGCGCGGCTTGGGGGCCAAGGCCTGCATCGGCTTCTTTATGCAAGATGTTCGCTATTCCGAGACGCTGTATGCGCTCTCTAAGTTTAGCCAGTGGCAGCTTAAAGAGATCATGGCCAAGCTGTACGAGGTCTATGCTTCTGCGCCGCAAAATGACCGCAGCCAGAACTTCCTGGTATCGCCCAATACGTTCTCCTACCTGTTTACGAACGAGAAGGATGAGGACCGCAAGACCAATCGCGTTAAATCGGCCCTGATGATGATCTCGCGCGACCTTGAGGATAAGTTCAACTTCCCGGTTATCGTCGTGCGCCCCAAGGTGTCGTATACCAAGCAGTTTGTTTGCATTGAGCAGGCTGCCGAGCATAGCTTTGCCACGTCCTACGGCAAGTATTTGCGAAAGATCAGCGAGGCCCATACGCGCTACGAGAATCGCGCGGGGCAGCATGCCGTCAAGATTTCGGACATGGGTGCAATCTATGAGCTCAACGTTGGCGACATGTGGGCCAACGAGTTTAGTGACCTAACCTTTGCCGATTTTAAGCGCCAGCTTTTTACAGGCAAGATTTGTTCGCCGACAGGGGAGCCCGCGCTTTCGAACCGCCTTGCGCTCGACATTAATTACTCCATGCCGTTTGATGAGGCGACGTCGACGCTGTCTGCATTTGCCGAGGCACTGCACAAGTCGTTTATGAGCTTGGCGCGTGAGGGCGATTTTTCGGAGAAGGAGTTTACGAAAGAGCTCACCCATCAGCTTGAGGGGACGTCTTTGGAGGTTAAGAAGCCGTCTGCGCTGTTGAATGCGTTTGTACGCCCGGTCGATAGTGGCGGGCACTTTGGATCCGACCGGTCCTTTAAATGCATCAAACGATTCAATAAGTCTTCGAGGAATACCTATAGCCGCGTGCAGGATGTTCGCTATGGCGTTATCGGGCGCGAGCTTCAGGCAGCCATGAGCAATCTGACCCAGACGCTGGGGAGGTTGCAGCCTCCTGAGGGAAGCAAGCATTGCAGGCGCTATCTGGATAACAAGGCGCTCGACGCTCGCTATGCGCTGGCCGAGATCTTGGAGATTCTCAAGCTTGCCACGTACACGGTAAAGGGCGGCGACAATCCAGAGATCTTCATTCGTCTCAACGATGCCTCGAAGGTCAAGGCGTTGGCCTCGGACAACAGGTATTCCAACGGCGTGTTGCGTGAGCTTAACGATCGCCACGAGTATTCGTCCAAGGTTATTAGGGGCTTCTTCCGCTCCACCATGAGCGATTCCGAGCGATGGGATGTGGTTGAGGAGTACTTCTTGGGCAATGACGACTACGTTGCTCAGGTTCTGGGCATCGATGAGAAGCCGGCGGACGAGTCTGCCAAGGCGGCTCCCAAGGTTAGGCATGCGGTTGCTAAGCGGCCTACCGGCCTCTCGACATCCATCGTGGCTGAAGGGGCTTCCTATGAGGGCAAGCCGTACTTCCGCGTGTGGAAGGACCTGCTCAACAGCTGTTCTGTGGGTCAGGAGATCACCGACGTCCAAAAGCTGAAAGAGTTGGTCAAGAGCAGTAAGCTAGAGATGCCTCGCAAAGACGCGGTGGTCAGTATTGAGAGCACCGACTTTAAACTGCATCCCGCCCTGTTGTGGAAGAAGAGCCGCGTGATGCTCTTTAGCGCCTCGCGTGCCGATGAGTTTGCCCACACTCAGGACATCGACTGGAAGTGCTTCATTCTGGGCCAGGGAGAGGGCATAGAGGCGATTGCCGACGCACTCGAAAACGCTCCTAAAGAGGCTAAATAGGAGTCGCGGCGACTTTACGTATAAAAAATGCCGGGGGACATCCCCCGGCTCTTGGAGGTCCCTCTATTCGAGGGTACCGACCTATTTATACTATGAGACGAGCGCTTCGTCTAGGCGGTAACGATGCGCCCGTCTCATAGAGGCCCCCAGACGTACCTTCTTGCCTAACTCTGCCAATGATTGTGGCAAAGGGATGGCCCCTTTGTCACAATCCCAATGTCAATCGGCCGCTATATCATGAATCTTGTGCAAAACGAAACTTAACGGCACGGTGCGGCACTTAAAAGCGCAAACCAAGCCCTATCGGTCTGCTTTCACATGTTTGGGGCGTACGGTTTGTTCGGTCGCGATTGCCCGGTAGGAGGTTTCACCATGAAGATCGACGTTGATGTAGATCGGTTGCGCGAGAGCCTGCTCGATCGCGCTGGGAGCGCGGCGGGCGTGGGCTTTCCGGCCGCCATGCTCGACGTAGTGGATATCGAGGATGAGTCCCCTCAAGAGCTTCTAGACCGAGCCGAACGCGAAGGCCTCGACCTCCGCGACTTTGCCGTCGAAGACGATTGCGGAGCGTCTGACGACTGGTAACCCCGGGTCAGTTCATCCTTTTCTTCCTGAGATATAAGAGAAATCCCTTTTTGAACGTCCTTCGGGTTCCAAAAAATAGTCGATCAGTCTTTGTATCTTCCTTGCTGTCAAACTTGATAGCCGTTAGCTCGATCGTACAGATGTAGTCAGCAACTTGGAATAGCCGGTAGGCTCGTGGTGTGGCTTCTCGGTATACGATGACATCCCTTGCTAGAACGTACTCAAGCGCAGAATGAATGACCTCCGTTACAATCGGTTGGCCGTTGTCGTAGTAAATCTTAACGGTGTCGTATCGCTGGAAGAATTCCAGATGGTCGAAAAGTTCAACTGTGAGGTCTCGCCTCATTCTCTCCGCGAGACCGTTTTGATTGCCGGCGAATTCGCTCATTCGGTATTGCAGACAGAGATAGCGTATGGGGAGATGCTGAATGAACGCGCGAAATGCGCTCAACATGTGCCTTCGCTGCTCTTTGGGAAGATCTTTGTAGTCGCCGTTTCCATTCAATAGGGGTCCTGCATGAAAAGGCGTATTGGGAAGCGAGGACTGCGACAGGGCGCGCTCGTAGCGGTCAATGCGTTCAACGATTGCATCGTTTTGATCGTGAAAAACGAGGGTGACGAGGTAGTAGTTAGAGACGCCTCCGAGGTCGCCAGATTCGTCAACAAAGACGGAGAGTTCGCTCATGGTGGGCCTCCATTTTTTCAAAAAAAATGCCGGGGGTAAGACCCCGGCTCTTGGAGGCCCCTCTTTTGGAGGGAACCATATTCTTTATACCATGAGATAAGGGGTGCTTTCAAGTATAATTATAATAAGCAAACATATGTTCGTCAAACTACCTGCGAAAAGTCCTTAGCCGCCGAGAGGTTGGGTAGAGCGGCTCGTAAATTGCTGACGCAATGGCGCCGGTGGTTTCTAGAGAACTGTTTAGTCTTGACTCGCATAAAAAATGCCGGGGGACGTCCCGCGGCTCTTGGAGGTCCCTCTATTCGAGGATACCGACTTCTTTATAGCATGAGATCGGACGGCTTTCAAATGGCGCCATGTGGATGGGATGGCGCGCCTGATAAAGCCCTCAATGAATGGCATCTAACTAGCGTTCGTGATATAAAGAAGTCGGTCATCTCAAAAGAGAAGGCTTCCAAGTGCCGGGGACGTTTTCCCGGCTTTTTTCATTTCGGTGTCAATTCAAATGTTTTTCAACCCATCCCCTTAATAACTTGCGGTGAAATAGGGACTGTTTAGGCTGCTAGAAGGCCTATTCAGTCCCTATTTCACCGCAACTTATGGGTGGGGATGGCTACGACGCGAGCGTGGCAATGACGGCTTCGTCGCCGGCGTATATGAGGGTGTTGCCGTCGGGGATGATCATTTGGCCGTCGCGCTTGAGCATTACCACGATAAACGGGTGCTTGCCCTGCGGCACGTCGCGTAGGCGCTGACCGGTCAGGTGACCGTGGGGTGTCACGGTGACCTCCCGCAGCGTAACCTCGGCACGCCCTTCAAACGTTGGTGCGGCCATCACCAGAAGGTCGCCTTCCTCGATCACGGTATCGCCGTTGGGCAGCACCGGATGAGCGCCGTCGCGCAGCACCAGGACGACAAGCATGTCCGTTGCACTGCCAATATCCGCGAGCGAGCGTCCGGCAAACGGATGTCCAGCTCCCACCTTGAGCTTGACGAACGACATGCCTTCTTCGTCGCGGTAATCGTTAAACGTGCGGCGCACGTCGCCTTCTGCATCGATCATATCGAGTTTTTTCGCCACCGCCGGCAGCAGCGAGCCCTGCACCACAATGCTCGACGCGGCAATCACAAAGACCAGGTCAAACAGGTCGTGCCCACCGGGAACACCGGCCACAACGGCAAAGAGGCTAAATACGACCGAAGCTGCGCCACGCAGACCCGCCCAGCTTACGAGCGCTACCTGGCGGGGGTTCGTCCTAAAGGGCGCCAACAGCAGACCGACGGCGATGGGGCGGCTCACGAAGAGCATAAACGCCATGAGTGCCAGGCCCGGCAGCAGCATTTGCGGCAGGCGGGCGGGCGTCACGAGCAGGCCGAGCAAAAAGAAGATGGTCATCTCGGCCATCTCGGTGAGGGTGTCGAAGAAGT
>JAEZNV010000166.1 GCA_023441725.1 Actinomycetes bacterium
CCGAGAATCGTGCCGTGGTGATCGACTACAAGCATCGCACGGGCGTTGAGGAGTTTAAGCTCGCCGACCCTACGGTGCGCGACGAGGAATCGGGCACGGCGCCCATCGACGATCCGCGCTGGTTGCCGCCACATACCCAAACGCTCATCTATGCTCAGGCCATGCGCCGGGCGCTGGATTTGGACACCCGCGCGGCGCTCTACTTTTCGACCAAGGGCGGCAAGCCGGCGTTGCGCGGTGCCGCGAGCGCAGAGCTGCTCGAGGAAGAGCGCGGCGACGGTCGCATCCCGGGCCTTAAGAAAGGTTTCCCCGGCGAGGGTGGCAGCATGGACTTCGACGCCCTGCTCGATCGCGTGGAGGCCGGCATTGCCGAGCGCCTGCGCGAGCTCGAGGCGGGCGACGTTGCCGCCGTCGACCCGACGTCGGCTCAGGCCGCGCATGCACGCTGCTCGTATAACCACGAAGGAACGTTTGTAAGGAGGGACGTGTAGACCATGGATCTTTCGACTTTGATGCCGCAACAGCTGCAGATCGTCAAAACGCTCGACCGTCCGCTGTTTGTCTCGGCGGGCGCCGGTTCGGGCAAGACCTTTACCCTTACGCGCCGCATCGTCTACGCGCTCTCGCCCGAATCCGGTCCGTTCGTTGAGCATCTGGACCAGGTGCTCGCCATTACCTTTACCAAAGATGCCGCGGCCGAGATTCGCGACCGCGTGCGCCGTGCGCTTATCGACGAGGGCATGGACGAGGAAGCACTGACCGTCGACGACGCGTGGATCTCGACCATTCACGGCATGTGCTCGCGTATCCTGCGCGCGCATGCGCTGGAGCTGGGCATCGACCCCGAGTTCACGGTGCTCACCGATACCGACGAGCTTATGGACCAGGCTGTTGAGCACGTGCTGGCCCGCGCGACGGCACCCGATGCCGCCCCCGAGCTCGCGGCATCGCTCAAGGCCCTCTATGCCTGGTATCCCATGACGGGCGAGGGCGGTTCCTTTGGCACCGGCACGACCATCAAGGGCCTGGTGCGCGACCTGCTGGAGCTGTCGAGCCAGTTGCCGGGCGGTATGGACGACGTGCGCGTGGCGCGCGGCCAGGCCGATACCTCGGCGCTCGCCGATGCCTATCGCGCGGCGCTGGGCGCAAGCAAGTCCTCGACCGAGAAGGCGCAGGCGGCGCTCGATGCCATCGACGCGTTCGAGACGAGCGACAAGACCATGGTCGATGCGGCGCGACTCATGATGTCGTGCACCATGCCGCGCGCGAGCAAGGCGTTCCCCAAGGAGCAGGTCGAGCTGCTCAAGGCCGAGGCCGCCGATGCGTTTATCAATATCGTGCTTGCCTGTGGTGGCCCGGCGCTCGATGCGTTGGTGGGCCTGGCCCGTTCCGTGGAGGCCGAGTATCGCGCGCTGAAGGCTGCCCAGTCCGCCCTCGATAATAACGACCTGCTGCGTATGGCTTACGAGGCCCTGCGCGATTACCCTGCCATCCGTGCTGCGTACGAGGGCCGCTTTAAGATGGTCATGATCGATGAGTTTCAGGATACCGACCAGATGCAGGTCGATCTGATCCGTTACCTGACGGGTGCGGGGGAGCGCGCGCTGTGCACCGTGGGCGATGCGCAGCAGTCCATCTATCGCTTCCGTGGCGCCGAGGTCGAGGTGTTCTGTCGTCAGGAGCGCAAGGTGGGCTCGTCTGCCGCGCCCGAGGCGACTGCCGTGGTCGACGCCCCTGCCGGCGAACTCGTCAAACTCGTGCGCAACTTCCGCAGCCACGACGAGGTACTGCGTTACGTGGCACGCGTCTTCGACGGCGATGACGGCGGCCTGATGCAGGGCTTTTTGGATCTTGAGGCGAGCGACGGCCGCAAGGACACGCTGGTGGCAGACGCCTCGCGTCGCCAGGCCCTCTTTGTTGCCGGCGGCAGTACGCAGGAACGCACACAGGCCAAGGCCCGTGCGATCGCCGAGCGATTCCGCGCGCTTGCCGATGCCGGCCAGCCCCAGGGCGGCATGGTGCTGCTGCTGGGCCGCATGACCAACGCCGACGTCTACGCCCAGGCCTTCCGCGACCAGGGGCTCGACTGCGTCATCGCGGGCGGCTCGGTCTTTGCCCAAGCAGCCGAGGTGCAGACGGTGCGCGCCCTGGTTTGTGCGCTCGCCAATCCGGCCGATACGGCGCAGGGCCTTATGCCGCTGCTCGCCTCGCCGATGTTTGCACTCGGCGCCCAGGAGTTCCTGGCGCTGGCGACCAAGCTCGATAGCGAGACGGGGGAGACCTCGCGCCGGAATATCGACGCGGGTATCATGAGCGATTCCGATGTGCCGGGTTTGCAAGACTTGCCGCTCGTGACGCGCGCCCGCGAGGTGCTGCGGTATGCGCTTCGTCGCGTGGGCCGCGATTCGTTCGCCGCCATCGCGCACGACGTGGTCAACGCCTCCGGCTGGTTTGTACGTCTGGCACAGCGTGGTCCCGAGGGCAAGGCCATTGCCGCCAACGTGCTCAAGGCACTCGACGCCGTGGCCGAGGAGGAGGCCGAGTTCGGCAACTCGCCGCGTTCCATCGCGCTGGCCTTCGACCGCTTCTTGGCGGGCAAGGAGGCTCCGGGTGCCCTCAACGAGGAGGGCGACGGCGCGGTGCGCATCATGACGGTTCATGCCTCCAAGGGTCTGGAATATCCGGTCGTGGCGGTCGCCGAGTGCTTTGGCGTGCGTAAGTCCTCGGGTGCGGCACAGATGGGTCGCGTCGAGGGCGGAGCACAGGTCGTGGCACTGCCGGCACGCCTCGACGGCGTTAAGCTCGCCGACGGAACCTTTGTGAAGGGCGACGACGTCAAAAAGCAGTTTGAGCATGCGTTTAAGGGCAAGGGCACGTCGCTGTGGCTGCCGCCGGAGCTCATGGAGGACGTCTGTGCGACGGGTTCTCCCGCCGAGGCATTTGCTCGCCTGCGCAACGACGACCTGCGGCTTTCGCTCGAGGAGCGGGCCCGCTTGCTCTATGTCGCCATGACGCGTGCGCGCGAGCTGGTGATCTTGGCGATGGATGCCGGTGTGAGCCGTGGCAAGGTGACGGCGCCGACCTTCGACGTCGAGACCGATCTGACCTACGACGTGCTGCGCCGTATTTTGCCGACCGACGCTCTGGACATGCCGCAGCTCGATGCCGACCGCCTGGTGTTCGACAACTCCCAGCCGGGCGACTACGAGCTCATTTCGCTTTCGGACTTTACATTTGGCGAGCAGGCGTTTGAGGCCAACGCTTTGCTGGATGCCGAGGGCAGGCTCGTTCGCGGTGATGCGGAGGCGGAGGGTGCCGATACCGCCGCCGATCGCCCGGTCGCGCCCGGCCCCGCCGACCCGTCGCCCGATGCATTGGAGTTGGTATATCCCCAGGCGGCGGGCGTGCGCATGGGCATCTGTCCGTTTCCGGTGCGTGATTCGTACAGCTATTCGTCGATTGCCGCGGCGCTGCATGCCGAGGCCGAGGACCGTGCCGCCGAGACGCGCGTGCCCATGGACGAGGCTGGCGATGATGCGGAGTCGGATGGCTCGGAGATGACGGATGCGGACGTGGCTGCTGTCGAGCCCGCCGGCAATCCCATGGCGCTGGGCTCGGCGTTCCATGCCGCCTGCCAGTGGCTCATCGAGATGGGTGCCGATGCGCTGCCCGCTGAGCGTGCCGACGCCCTGGCTCGCCTGTGGCACCTGACGCCGGAGCAGCGCCAGCGCTTCGATGCCGCCCTGGATCGCTGGCTCAAGTCGTCGGTTCGTGCCGAGCTGCTCGCGTGGCCGTGCATCCGTGCCGAAGTGCCGTTCTTCTCGCTGGGCTGCGAGGACAAGGACATTGCCCGCTACGGTGCCTATGCCGAGGGCGCCATCGATGCACTGGCCACCGACCCGGCCGATCCGTCGCGCGCACTGGTCATCGACTACAAGACGGGCGGCACGCCGGACGAGACGCCGGGCCAGCTGCTCGAGAAACACGCCCTGCAGGCGCGCGTCTACGCCGACGTGTTGCACAAGGCGGGCGTTGAGACGGTGACGGTCAAGTTCGTTCGCGTGGAACAGGCCGATCCGACCCTCTTCGTCAAACCTGCCGAACCTCAAGTGGTCACCTACAACTTCTAGCCCTCAGATAACTTGCGGTGGAATACGGACTGTTTTGGCCAAAAAAGCCGCCAAACAGTCCGCATTTCACCGCAACGCATGGGAGAGCCTGGGGCGGTACAATGACTCGAACGGTTCAAACGAATAAGGAGCCATCATGCAGCTCACCAAAATGCTTAAGGTGACGCCGGAGGAGCTTTTTGACGCTCTGGCGGGGTTCATCATGCAGGATATCGAGAACGCCACGGGCAAGCGTCCCAGCCGCAACAAGCTCAACGGCTATAAGTACGAGAAGCGCGCCCAGTCCGCAAAAGGCAAGGCCAAGGGCACGGCGATCAAGGTTAAGATCAAGCACTTTGACTACCCGTGCCTCTATGAGGTCCGTTTTCAGTATGCGGCGGGCATCAATACCATGCGCTATGAGGCTGCACCTGCTGGCGATGGTGCCTGCGAGCTCACCTATACCGAGGATTTTCAGGGTGTGGGTGGCAACACGTCTGGCACGCGCGGCAAGCTTGGCCTCTTCTTCTATGAGCGAAAGCTCAAGAGCCACGCCAACCAGACGATTGATCAAATCGTCAAATACATCGAGGGTGAGCGCCGCGTAAAGGCTAATCCCGCCTTCGCCGATGATACTGCCGAAAACGCTTCGGATGTATTCCATTGATACCCTGTGCAAAAGCTTTACCGCTCTTCACATCAGCTGTGAACACTTCAGGCTTCGAGTCAGTAGCGAGCGGCCCGACAAAATTAGTTGATGGAAGTGCCAAATGAATAAGAATGCCGCTACGCAACTGCACATCTATTCCGTCTTTTTCGTTCTCGCGGGATTTGTTTTAAATCGGGGAGTGTTTCTACTTTTCCTTGCGGAGAAAGGAATGTCTGTCACGGAAATCGCGCTTTATCAAGCCCTGTTTAACATTGCAACGGTCGTCCTCGAGCTGCCAACAGGGCTGATAGGCGATTTCTTTGGAAAGAAGTTTTCGATTCAAGTGGGCGTGCTGCTGCTTTTCTTCCATACGGCTGGCATGCTGTTGCTCTCAGGTCCCTTTCTTGTCGTGCTTTCCCTTGTTGAGGCACTCGCCTACTCCCTTCAATCGGGATCCGAACAAGCACTTTTATATGAAATTGCCCGGAATGCCGGTCAAGGAGAGCGTTTCCTCACCATCAACGCTCGGCTGCTTGCCGCGCAATCAATCGCTACGGGAATGGCGATTGTGCTCGGATCTTTCATTGCCCAAGTATCTTGGAGCGCCCTCTACGTATGTGTCTCCGTTTTCTATCTCCTGCAGCTTTTCCTTCTGTATCCCATTGAGAGGACGGAAGCGACCCGTTCTGAAAGCTCTGAAAAGGGAAGGTTTGACGCGGCCAAGATGTTCAGACGCGAAACCTGGCGTGTTGGAGAATCCGCTTTTGCGGTATTGCTTCTTCTAATCGGCACAAGCATGCTCGATGGATTCTATGGGAGTTATTGCAACTTGAATCAGTTGGTATTCGACGCATTTGATGCTCCCGTCTCCATAATAGGAATCTTTTTCGGTGCATCCTATGCAGTAAATGCGACGGCCTACATTGCAGCAGATTTCTTCTCATTGCGTTTCGGGAAAAGAAATACCATGCTCGGCTCGATGCTAATCGAGGCTGGCCTTTTCATGATTCTTCCGTGGTTCGCTTCAAATCCGCTGTGTTTGTTTGGCCTTAGCATGGTGCTTTGTTTTCTCCCAGAAGTGGTGTACATCACTTCGGAAAACTTAATCCAAGATGCGATAGCGGACGATCTCCGCGCGACGATCCTTTCCGTCGCGTCTCTGGTAAGGGCTCTCTTTTCTGCAGTGTTTTTCTCCATATTTGGACATGTGTTGGGGTTATATCCCATTCAGATAGCGCTCGGTATTATTGGTGCAATCGCGATAGCAATTACCGCCGTTGTTTCATTAAAAATGGTTGGAATACAGGTCTCCAAGAATTGATATATCGATTGACGAGCTATCCGAAGCGTCGAGCCTTCTTGATGGACATGACTATTCGTCACAAATCAATCCGCGCATCGCCGGGGTTCCAGTAATACTCGATATATCTGGATGCCCTCATTCCCCTTTTTGAAGGTCCCAAATTGACTACCCGTGTGGGTTTGGCTAGGTTCGGGTGCTGTCCGTGCCGTGGGGTAAAATCGTTCAGTCAGAACACGAACCCGCATCGGAGCTCATCACATGGCATTCGTCCATCTGCACAATCACACTGTTTTCTCCATGCTCGACGGCGCAACCCGTATCCAAGATATGGTCAACCGTGCCGTTGAGCTTGGCATGCCCGCCGTGGCCATTACCGACCACGGCTACATGTATGGCGTGCCCGATTTGGCGCTGGCTTGCGACGCCGTCAACCACAATACGCCCGAGTACAAAACCTGGAGCCACGACAAGGCCTTCTTGGAAAAGGACCGCCGCGACGAGCTGGTGGAGCCCGATCCCGAGGAAAACCCGCGCGAGCATGCCCAGTATGTGAAGGACATGGCCATGTGGGACGAGAAGGGCAACATCGACGAGCTCAAGCCGCCCCTGGTCATCAAACCCATCTTTGGCTGCGAGGTCTACTTTACGCCGGACGAGACGCTCGCCCGCGACCACAAGCCCGAGCTCTACCACATGATCCTTCTGGCCAAGGACCAGGAGGGCTACGTTAACCTGATGCAGACGGTCTCTGAGGCCGCCGTGCAGGGCTTTTACTACAAGCCACGCGTGACGCTCGACAACCTGCGTCGCCATGCCAAGGGCATGATCTGCACGAGCGCCTGTATCGCCGGCATCATCCCCAAGTACATCGACCGCGGTGACATGGAGGGCGCCATCAAGTGGGCCGAGACCTTCCGCGACACCTTCGACCCCGGCGACTTCTACATCGAGATTCAGGAACACGGCATTACCACCGATAACGGCCTGACCGACGAGCAGATGGACCGCACGCTCATCGACATTGCCAAACAGGTAGGCGTCAAGGTCATCGCCACCAACGACTTCCACTACCTGCGCCGCGAGGACGCCCCCGTGCAGGACGTCATCATGTGCATTGGCATGAACGCCAAGGTCGACGACCCTAACCGTATGCGCATGACCGGCTCGGAGTTTTACATGAAGACCGAGGAGGAGATGCGGGCGATGTTCCCGTATTGCCCCGAGGCCTGCGACAACACGCTCGAGATCGCCGACAAGTGCTACGTGGAGCTGGACTGGGACTCCATCATCCTGCCGCGCTTCCCGTTGCTCGACCCCGGCGAGACGCACGAGAGCCAGTTCCGCCGCGAGTGCGAGAAGGGCCTGCGCCAGCACTACGGCGACGACTGGGCCACGCGCGAGATCGGTGGCGTCAACATCAAAGAGCGCTTTGAGTACGAATACAAGGTCATCTGCGACAAGGGCTTTGCCGCCTACTTTTTGATCGTTGCCGAGTACGTGCAATGGGCCAAGGACAACGGCATCGGCGTCGGCCCCGGCCGTGGTTCTGCCGCCGGCGCTATCGTCGCCTACGCCATGAACATCACCGCGTTCGACCCGCTCGAGAACGGCCTGATGTTCGAGAGGTTCCTGTCCCCGCAGCGTACCGAGATGCCCGATATCGATATGGACTTCG
>JAEZNV010000033.1 GCA_023441725.1 Actinomycetes bacterium
TTCGACTATATACGGTTCTAATGTGCATGCATTGGGCCTATTTGTCGGATTATGGATGTGGAGCGCACATGGCGAACACCCAGAACTATATTAACCACCTGCTGCAGAACACCGGCATTACGCCGGCGTGCAGTGAAGAAGAGCGCCTGGCTGCCGAGGATATCGCTCAGATTTTCCGCAACCACGGCTTTGACCCCGAGGTGCAGGAATTTAATGCCCCCGCGCCCAGCAGGTTGGCGTTTGCCGTTACCGGTATTCTGGCGTTTGCCGGCGCCCTGCTGATGGGCATCGGCGGCGGTATCGGCTTGGTCGGCACCTTGCTGGCCATTGTCGGTGCCGTGCTCTACGTGCTCGAGCGCACGGGGCATCCCGTGGTTTCGCGCCTGGGAAAGACCGGTGTGAGCCAAAATGTCATCGCCTATCACAAGGCCTCGGGCCCGCTTGCGTCTCCGCGCAACCGCCCGGTCGTCGTGGTGGCCCACTATGATTCCCCCCGTGCCGAGCTCCTTGCTCGCGAGCCCTACGCTCCGTATCGTGCGCTCATCGCCAAGCTCCTGCCTGTCGCCTCGATCGCGCCCGCGGCTGTCGCCATCCTGCGTATTCTGCCGCTCCCCGGCGTGCTCAAGGTGCTGCTGTGGGTTGTCGCGATTCTGGCCTCCCTTGTGGCGCTGGCCAACGCCGCCAATATCATCTCCAACCGTTTTGTGCTTCCCTACACGTCTGGCGCGGTGTGCAACAAGTCCTCTGTTGCCGCCATGCTCGGTGTCATGGACAACGTTGCCCCCTATCAGGGCGAAAACGAGTTCCCCGACGACATTCCGTTCGATACCTATTTTGGCGAGCAGAAGCGTCGCGCCGAGGAAATGGCGCGCGCGGCGGCCGAGTATGCCGCGGCCCAGCAGCAAAACGACTACGGTAACACCATTGAATATGAGGAGCCTTCCTACGACGAGGACGAGTTTGGCCAGCCGGTTGCGCCTGTCGACGCACCCGAGCAGGACGAGACTTTTGATGGACAGATCGATGGTTTTGAGGGCGCCTCTGCCGACGAGACGCTGATCGGCGTTATCGCGCCCGAGGCTCAAGACCAGACTGCCCAGGCCGAAGCACCCACCGAGGAAAAGTCCACCGCCGAGCCGGCGGAGGAGCCCGCGGTGGTCGAAGCCGCCGAGCCCAAGCTCTATCGCAATGCCGCCGGCAATATCCGCTTTGGTTCGGATGCCATCCGAGCGCTCGGCATGCTTCCCGAGTCCTGCACGCTCGATTACGAAGAGGGCGAGGAGCCGACGTTTGAGCCGGAGCCTGCTCCCGTTGCACAGGAGCCTGCGCCCGCGGCCAATACGGCTGTTGCTCCCGCCGAGCCGGTCGCTGCCCCTGTTGCTGCCGCGGAGTCTGACGCAAAGCCCGCGCTCGATTCTGCAGCCGGTCTGGATATTCTGGCGCCTGCCGCTCCGGCACAGGTTGAAGACGAGACCGCCGACGAAGACTATGACGAGTATCCGCAGCGCGTGTCCTATGAGAGTGACACCGATTTCTCGGCCGAGCTTCCCTCGACAACGCCCCATGCCGATATCGCTTCCGCGTTCTCCTCGATTGGTGCCAGCGCTTCTAGCTTCTTTAAGGGTGCCTTTGCGAAGGGCAAGAAGTTCGTCGACGACTTTGAGGAAAAGCGTGCCGCTGCCCGCGAGGCCGCCGAGCGGGAGGCCATCGCCCAGCAGCAGGCCGCCGAGGCCGAGCGTGAGCGTGCGGCGCAGGAGTTCGAGCAGAGCGAGGCCGAGCAGCCGGAGCCTGTCGATGTCGCCGAAGCCACGACGTCCTTCGAGGCTCCGCAGCCGACATCCGCTGACGTTGCCGAGGCTACGACGTCCTTTGAGGCGCAGCAGCCGGTCGATGGCACCATGTCATTCGATGCCACGATGACGTTTGAGAAGCAGGGCACCGCAATTGCCGAGCCCCTTCCCATCTCCGATGATGCCAAGGATGCCGCCGATGATTCGGCTGTCGACGAGGCCGATTCCGTTGAGGCCAGCGCACCCGAGCAGGTCGAGGCTCCTGTTATGGAGCAGGAGCCCCCTGCGATTGACGAGGCTCCCAAGACGGATGAGTCCAGGCCTTATTCTACGCAGATCTTTACCATGCCCGCGCCGAGCGACCCCGGTGCCACGGTGGCCAATGTCGCTCCCACGCAGGACGAGACAGTGGACTCCCTCATGGCGCAGATTTCGTCTCAGGTGCCTCCGCGCCAGCAAATGAATATCCCCGATCCGGCCTCCGCGCCCGCACCCTCTTCGTCGCCGCTGGCCTCGGTCCCCGATCCGTCGCTGCCTTCGATGCAACAGGCCAACGTCGCGTCCCGCACGTCGCTGTTCGATCTTCCCGATCCTTCGGCACAGACAAATGATCCCTTTGCGACGGCGCAGGGCCCCGAGCCCACATCGGCACCGGTCGCGACCCCCATGCCCATCTCCTCGGGCGCACAGCCGCTCGAGACCATCTCGGCTCCTGCTTCGACGGGCGCCAAGCCGCAGAAGCGTGGCCTAGGTGGCTTGTTCGGTCGCAAAAAGAAGAACGAGCAGGACAGCATGAGCGACTGGCTGGGCGTCGAGGACGATTACGATGCCAAGAAGTCCGGCCGCGGCATTGGCTCGTGGGATAACTTCGAGGATGACGACGACGGTTGGAAGGGCGGTGCCACCTCCTCCGATGGTGCTTCTGCCGAGGATATGCTCTCGGCCGTTGCCTCCATGGGTGACGATGAGCTGCTCGGCCACGATATCTGGTTCGTCGCAACGGGCGCGTCCGATTGCGACGGCGCCGGCATGAGGGCTTTTTTGGCCTCGCATCGTGACAAGCTCCGCGGTGTGTTCTTCATCAACCTCGAGTCTATCGGTGCCGGCAGGCTTTCGGTGGTAACGGTCGAGGGCGAGCAGCAGCTGTTTAAGGGCGATCGCCGCATCATGAATCTTGTCAGCAAGGTGTGTAAGTCGTTCCACGTCGATTGCGGCGCGTTCGAGATGCCCTATGCAAAAACCGATGCATCCGCAGCGCTCGAGGCGAGCCGTCGCGCCCTTACGATCGCCGGTGTGGACGGCCCGCGCCTTGCCTGCGCTCGCACCGAGGATGACCTGCCGTACAACGTCAATCCGACCAATATCGCTACGGTGTCCGAGGTCGTGACCGAGGTCATTCGTCGTTCGTAGACAGACCCGCTAAGGAGTCAGCGTGTTTTCGTACATCAAGCGCCATTGGCCCATCTATCTGATTTTGACCCTGATCGCTATCGCATTGGGTTTTGGGGCCGCGTATGTCGTTGGCGTTAAGGGCTCGACGCCCGAGACAACAATGAACGAAGAGGTGGAGCAAGAGCAAAGTTTGGGTGCCGACGGTATTTCCGAGTCCGATCAGGCAGCCATTGATGGCGGTTCGTCATCTGCTGAATAGCCGATTCATCGTTTATGCCCAAGGCGGGCGAGCCGGGAGACTGGCTCGCCCGCTTTTTTATCGTGCTAGCGCTTCTTTGTGGCTGACTTAAGGCGAGCGAACCATAGGGCCGCAGTACCCGAGGTCAGGAGTGCGGTGATGCATGCGGCGACGGTAGCAGATCCCGTTGCCGGCAGGTTCTGAGGCAGGGCGCATCGTTGGATGACGCGGTCCTCATCATGCGCCTCGAGCTTATCGCCACCGCCGTTGCGGCAAAGATCGACGCGCGCACTGTTGGCAAGTGCGGTTTGGGGCGTATAGGACGACGTTGCCTGCATATGCACGACTGCGCCTCGGGCATCTGAGTTAAGGGCCGCCTTGACATCGTCAAGATCGTCGTGTTCGTCTTTAAGGTCATCCCGGGTCCAAGAGCCCGCCTCGCTTCTGGTTGTAAAGTCGGCGGCCACCGCACCGTATTCAAAACGGATGCCCGTGATGACGGCGTCGTCTGTAAGATCAATCTCTTTCGTATCGAGCGTGACGGACTTGTCCGTCGGGATATCTGCTTTCCATAGGTGCCACCCGTCGTAATCGACGAGACGCATATCGTCGCCCAGCAGCTTTGTAACCTCTTCTGTTTCGAGCCAAGGATTGCGATGCCCGTCGTCAAGCGTTGCATTGACCTGCCTGCCCGTATCGCTTGTTCCTGCCGGAGACGTTCGATACCACACGTTGCACAGCCCGTTTAGATCACCGACCGCAATGGGGGTTTCAACGGCAACGAGTTTCGCTGCACCATCTTTGACGCACTCAAGGTCGTCGGTGATGGTTAACTCGTCGACCCAGGTGCTCGACTCATTTTTGGCGTCGATGGTATAGGAGAAGGCGCCTTGCGTATTGGCCCGTGCTTTGGCTCGGTTTTTTCCGTCGCCGTTGGCAATGAGTTTGCTTACGACTGGCTGTGCAATCTCTTGGCGCTTATCGACGCTTCCCCTGATCTCGATGGGGGTATCCTTCATGGCTACGGTTTGAACTTCTCCCGTGGCCTTTACTTCAAACGTTATCTCTTCGGCGAGGTCGTAGGTACGCGGAGACATCGTTTCGCGTAGGGTGTAGGTGCCGGGCGAAAGGTGCTCAATGTGGTGCGGTTTGCCGGATGAAGTCCAAGAATCGATTTCGTTGCCATTGGAGTCGCAGAGGACAAGCTCGGCGCCTGTCACTTCCTGACCTCCGCACGCGTCGACTTTGGAGACATCGATCTTGGTGTAGTCGTTGGAAACGTCAAGGCGCACTTCGATCACAGGCGTTTGCTGGTCGGCGTACGATAACTTCACAGTATGTGGGGTCGGGTTGAGCAGATAACCTTCGGGCGCTTGTGTCTCGACGACCTCGTAGGTGGCGGTACCGCATCCCAGCGAAAGATGGTCGACTCGCGCATGCCCCCGTTCGTCGGTTGTAACGGTGGCGACGGTTTCGCCATCCAGGGCGACGATGCTGCCGTCGGTTCGCACGATGTCGCCGTCAGCGCGGATGTCAAACGTGGCTCCAGCGAGGGTGTGCCCATCTACGGCATCCGTCTTAATGATTTCGATGCTTCCGGTTGCGGCGTCGTCATAGAACGAGGCGACGGCGACCGGTGTCAGATTCCTGTCGGCGGGAATCGTTATCTCCAGGTCTTCTCCGCGCAGATACGGTTCCTTGGCCGACGCCTCGTGCACGTAGTATGTTCCGGGATTAAGTGATTCGGGCAGCGTGACGGCGCCGGCTGTATCGGTTGTGAAGGTATTAATTACATTGTGGGTCGGATACCAACATGTTTGCGAGACGGGCTCGTGGTGGCTATCGAGCAGCTGGAACGTAAAGCCGGCAAGTGGTACGGTGCCGCCGGTCTGAGCATCACGCTTTACGATTTGAAGGTGTGTCGATAGGGCATGGTTGTCAACGATGTACTGAAGCTCGGCGCCGTCTGCGGTCTGCTCTGCTGTGATGGTCCATTCCTCTGCTTGCTTAAATCCTTCAGGGACCGTTTCTGCAACCTCGCGAACGGTGTAGCCCGCGCGGTCGTAGGGAATGGCACCGTGAGCGCCGGCGGGTCGCTTGCCTGCGCCAAACCATGCTTCGGGCTGGTCTTTGGTGGAGGCAAAGCCATAAACGTTTGTGGTCAACGTGCCGACGACTTGTTGGGAGCTATTGCTGACAACTTCAAAGACGACGCCTTTCGCCGGCTGCTCTAGGCCGGACTCATTGTTATCGCCATGATCCTTAAACTTCGAGATTTCAAGGTCAAAGGCGATGGGGATGTTGGGAATACGGCTTTCGAGCTCAACGATGCCCGTATCTCCGAGTTGCTCGGCACCGACGGTGTAGCTCCAACAGTCGTTTGAAATCAGGTAGCCCTCGGGTGCTTTCGATTCGTAGATGGTAAAGGTGCCCAGAGGAACGTCATTGAGGATCGCCCATCCGTTTTCGTCGGTCGTAAGGGTGCGAGCCCAGCCGGGAGTTGATTGCGAGACGCAGGTGAATTCAGCGCCCACAAGCGACGCCCCAACTTGGGCGCCGGCATCCGTGGCGGCATCGATTTTTGCAATACGCAAGGTGATGGTGCCGGGCTGCTCGTTGATAGTGACATGTTCGCCGCTGTTTTGTGTGGTGAAGGCTATTCGGTCGCTTCGAGGGATATAGCCTGCCGGGGCTTTGGTTTCGACCAGGTAATATGCCGTATTGGGCAAAAGCGTTGCTTGTGCACGCCCGTTTTCGTCCATCTGGATAGTGCCGACACGTGCATCGCCCGCACTTTCAAAGATATCGAAGGTTGCGTCACCGAGTCTGTAGGTGTCGTTACCGGCGGTGATGTCAGCCTGGGACGATTGTTTTTGGAAAGATACGGAGACGGCGGGCAGAACATAGAGCATGTCCTGGTGTCGACCCTCGCCCGAGACCGGGCCGTGATAACGCCTGGCTCGATGTGGAGCTGCCTTAATGGATCCGGACTTAGCGCTGTCGTAGAGCCAACGTGCAGCCGCTACGGCTTCGGCGTTTTCGTAAAACCTACCGCTCCTGGCAACTCCCTTGCTGTTTGTATACGAATAGGTGCCGTCGGGGTGCGTGGTTCCGTTGAGCATCCACACGGCAATCTGGGTGGCGGCGCGGGCGAGATCGGGCGACAGATTGTGGCCGCCAAAGGATGTACTGGAGGGGTATCCGTGACAGACGATGGCGGAAAATTCGTCATCGAGCCATGTCCAGCCCTGGTTGTATGTGCGCCATGGCCCTCCCGGCTTGCTGGGGCCGGGGCAGTCTTGATTCATGCAGTACGAAATCGAAGTGTCCTGTGCCTCATATTTACCGACACCGAAGGGGCCGCAGCCGTCGCTTATAGTGCGGAAATTAAGGGCGTCGTTCCCGTCGACGGCGAGTGCGGCCCCTGGGGCCAGGCAGCCGATCAGAAAAAAGAGGAGCAGGAGCAGCGGACCTGTTGCGATTGCGCTGTGGACAGAGTGCGTGGGTGCGTTGGACATGGCTGCTCCTTATCCCTCGTGCGCCGCACGGGGAGGCCGCGGCGCTTGGGATGAGGCTACCGCCATGGTTCATGCGGGTAAGTACCGGAAGCTGACCAAAAGCTTGCCCGATTCCTGACAAATCGAGCTCAAATACAACAATCAGATAAAAGCGCAGGTAGAAGATGGTAAGAAAAGAAAGACAAAGGTCCTCATCTCCACAATTGGCGCGGTTTTCAAACGATTCTCCACAGCTAAAACAAGCATCGACACCCTTGTATCAAACAAGACAACCGCGTTATACTAGCCAACACACAAGCGGGCATCGCCAAGTGGTAAGGCATCAGCTTCCCAAGCTGACACTCGCGGGTTCGAGTCCCGTTGCCCGCTCCACGCAAAACAGCAGGTCAAGAGCTTAGAGCGCTTGGCCTGTTTCTCTTTTTCGGCTCCGTAGACCACGGAAATAGACCAAATGTAGACCAAACTCCGGTGAAACCGTTTTTCGCCCCGACGCCGCCCGCGTCTCCTCCGGCCCCTTTTTAGGGCTTGGGAAAGTTGGGGCTGATCGGCCCGTGTGCCCCTCCCCGCCCTTTTTTAGTTGTTGACATAGTTGACGTTAAAGCAGCGGGGCCGCACCCCTGATACCGGGATACGGCCCTTTTTAGTTGTTCAGATAGTTCAAATTGAGCGCCTTTTTAGGGCTTTAGATAATTGCGATTGAATCCCTTTTTAGGGGGCTTCAGAAACTTCAGATTGAACGGCCCCGCCCTCGGCGCGGTATCGGCTTGGAACGAGCGCGGTTTTGGTCTACGGAGTCCGCGCCCCGATACCGCCCCGGCGACGGGGCCGCCACCTCGGGCGCTAGGCCCTGAGCCAATGTTCCCCGCCCCGGCCCCTCACGTAGACGGGGGCGTAGGCGGCAACTATCACGCCGTCAACGGTAAGCCCGTCCTCCGGCTTGGCGTCCCGGGCCACCGTGGCGTCCTCTAGGGCCGTGTCCAACGGCTGCACCTCCAACGTCCCCGCCTCGGCGTCAACGCGCCGAATACGGGCAATCTGGGGCGCTGAGGGGCAATCGTCGGCGGTCGAGCACGCCACCAAATCGCCGCGCTCCGGCTCTAGCGCCGTGTCCACCTCCACGACAACCCCCCCCGCAGCGGGCACCGCGCCCGCTATCTCCGGCAGGCCCTCGGCGCTCATGACCCCGATAAATCGCGTCGCCATGTCTCCTCCTCGTCTCTCCGTTTCGTCCCGGCGCTCCCCATGTTGCGCCGACGCCGCGCCCTCGGCGGCCTCGCCCCGCATGTCCCGGCGAAACGCCGAAACCCTGCACACGCCACGCCCCCGGCCCCGCCTCGCGGGTTCGCCCCGGCATGAAAAAGCCCCGCCGGAGCGGGGCTGAACTTGGCAAGCGGTTAGACCGATTAGCCGATTGATGGGCTAAAGGAAGATGCTAGGGTCATGCTCCATAAGCTTAGGCTCACCGGACGAGATGGACTCTTCCAGAAGGTCGGCATATTCGCAAACGTACCCGTAGAACATAGGCTCATAGCCGAACATCTCAATAAAGACGGGTTCGGCCTTCTCGATACGAGCTTTTGCAAGCTTCTCCTGCTTAACCTGGCTTTCCATCAAATCAGCTCCTCAAGCATCTCTTCGAATATTTTAGTTGATTCAGGTAGGTATTTCCGCAGGACATCAAGCGGTTCCTGATTAGCGGTGCTTGCGCTTTCCCGTTGCCTCGGCCTCCGCCGCCTCGATCTCTTTGAGGGTGTGTGCAGCGCTCCACCGGGAACGGCTGAGGGCATCGGGCACCCATCCGGCATGGATAGCCGCTTTAGCCCTCTCCATGCCTATTTCCCTCTGCCGTGGCTGGGCCGTCCGTTAGGGGCGTCGAGCGTTCGAGTGTATAGCCCTCCGCGCCTCTCCTCGCCTCGTATCCGGGCGGCAACTCGATACCGTGCTCCCCGCAGGCGTCCGTAGTGTAGGCGGCCCCGTTGGCGTCGAGCCGGGCCACCGCCCGCTTTCCGCATACCGGGCACGGGGCGTGGAACAGCCCCCCGCCCGTTTCGTAGGCGGGCGCACCCAATGCATCATCAACTAGTCCCATAGTTGATAGTCCCATAGTAGATAGTGTGTCCGGAGGTACGTCGGGAGGTATGTCCGGAGGTACGCCGGGCGTTTCCCCTGTTGGTTGCCTCTTTCCGCTTTGAGTGCTCGTCCGAGTACTGCCCCCTGTACTCGTCGAGTGCTCGGCCTGTACTCGCTGAGTACTCCCATGAGTACTCGCCTCGTGCTCGCGGAGTACTGCCCGAGTTGCCGCCGTCGAATCTGCGGCAAGCTGTCGCCTCGATACAGCCCCCGCGCCCGTGCCCGGTCGGGTGTCCGGGCGCGACGGGTCGGCTTTGAGCGAGGCGTTGGCCCGTGCCTTGAGCACGTTGGGGCGGGCGCACATGTAGGCACTGCGGGCGGCTTTCGAGATATGCCCCGGTTCCTCACCGTAGAGCGCTAGGCCGTATACCGCGTTGAGTGCCTCGCCCCTCGCCCTCGGCGTCAAATCGTCGAATATCGGGGCCAACGTATCGGCGTTGAACTTGAAGAAATGCATACAGCTGTTGGTGTATGCCCGGCGCTCCTCCTCATCCATCGGCCACCCCCACAAGTGCGAGTGCCGACTTTCGGGTTACGTAGACGCGCCGCCCTATGCGCACCTCGTCGAGCGTTCCATGCCTGATGAGGCGGCGAACGTCCCTCTCGCTGAGGTCGAGCACCGCGCCCGCCTGAGCCGACGTTATGAGCCTCCCCATGTTCACGGGCACGGGCCTAATGTCCTCGTTCCACACTGCCGCCGCCCCCTCGCTTTCTCCTTGCTATCTCGCGCCCGATGGCCTCGATACGGCCCCGCGCCCAAGCGCGGTAGGGCTGTCTGTACCCCTTGGCGGCTAGATGGGCCGTGAGGCGGTCTATCTCCTCGACCATCTGCCGCCCGGTCATTCCCGGTACGTCGGCGTTCGCCGCGTGCCTAGCGGCCCCGAGCGCCGCCCTGATCGGCCTCATGCGCCGCGCCCTAGATGAGGCCCGCGTATGCGAGCAGGCTGTCACGGTTGATGTTCCACTTGTTGCCCGTCTGAACGGCCTTGAGCTTGCCCGAGATACAAGCCCTCGTGATGGTCGTGCGCGAACGTCGGGCGATAACCTCGGCCTCGGCCACCACTAGCGGGTTCGGTAGTTCCGAAAAGCGCCCGTCCCTTGCAAGCCCGGCGACGCTTTCGAGGTGTTCTTTGCTGCACATTGTGGGTTGCCCCCTTCTAATTGAGTTGCTACTTAGACGCGTCTCGCATCGTTTTTAACTCAACGGGCGTGCGATATAAAACGGACGTTCTACCTGCGGTTATTCGGTAGAACGTCCGTGATGCTTGGTATTCAGTTTGGTTTGCCGAACTTTCGGTATGTCGGACTGTCCGTTTTTCGGTTAATGCGCACCGGGCGACGCCGCCGAGCGAGAAAAATCGAACGGGTTTTCTATTCGCCCTCGGCCTCGTTCGCTATTGCCATGTCCGTAGCTATCTCGGCTATAACCTCGCGTTGATGCTCCGTGAGATCGGGCCATGCGTCGAGCAGAACGGAGTATGGGGAAACCCACGGTTCGGGCGTCTCGTAGAACCCCGGGCTAGCCATGCAGTCCACATCCAAGAGGCCCCGGATAAACTCCGTGTATCCCTCGGGCGCACCGCTCCAGTAGCTCTCGCAGTAGTTGACTATCCGAACGAGTTCCGGCGCTTTCACGAGTTCCGGCTTGGCCGCCCACTCGCTTACCCTAGAGTTTGACCTATGGCATACGTTCGCCAAAACGGTTTGCTTGACCCCGCAGGCCTCCCGTATGCGGCGAATGGCGTCCGTCCCCGCCCCGAATCGAGGGGGCCGAGTCATAAGGACACCGTACCGCCTCATCCATGCTACATCCTCCTCGACTGTTCCGAAAACGTCCTCAAGAGCTGAAATTTCTTTTCCCCATGCCTTGCGCGCGCCCATTACGCCTCACCGCCCGACAAAACGGTTTGCATGGTCTGGGCCGCGCGTTGCTTGCCCTCAGCTGTCGCGTCGGCGTAGATGTTGAGTGTCATGGCGGCGTTCGAGTGCCCCATAGATGCTGAGATAGCCTTAATGTCCACGTGGGCGGCTACGGCCATGGTCGCAAACGTATGTCGTAGGTCGTGGAACGTCGGGCGGGTTCCCCTCGTTCCTTTCAGCTCCAGCGCCTCGGCAAGGTTGCGCCACCTTTGCCAAATCGTGTTGGGGCGCATGAAACCGCCGCGAATGTCCCCGAGCACGTAGAGCGCCCCGGTGAATGGCACGCCCGCAGCGCGGCAGGCGGCCTCCATCTCCTCGCGCCGGGCCACGAAATCGGCGGCAAGCTCTGAGCCGAAATACACTGCGCGGGCGCTGCCGTCGTTCTTGGGGTCTTTGGCGTAGAACCTCGTCCCGTCGCGGCCTATGCTGCCCTCCACCTTGAGCACGCCGTTTTCGGTATCGACGTTCGCCCACCGGAGGCCGCATATCTCGCCCTCCCTCATGCCCGTGTATAGGGCGATTTTGACCCCGAGCATGGCGGGCGTCATGCCCGCCACCCTGAGCACCTCGCGCACGGTTCGCACGCCCTCGGCGGTAAGCGAGTTGGGGCGCGGGCGTCCGGCCTTGGGCGGCTTGACGCCTCGGGTCGGGTCTTTGCCCAACAGATCGGTATCGACGCCCTGATTACAAGCCGAGCGCAGCAGCGTGAGCGCCTTTTTCATCGTGCCGGGGGCGTACGTCTCGCTCATCTTGGCGACCCACGCCCTCACCATGTCCGGGTTGAGATCGGAAAGCGCCACCTCCCCGAGCAGCGGGGAAATGATGTTGTCGAGCAGACGCCCGTACTCGTTGAACGTTGACGGGTCGATGCTCGGGCGCTTGCCGTCGATATAGCGGCGAACGTAGGCGGCCACGGTAAGCACCGTCTCCGGGTCGAACCCCAGAACAGCCAACGCCGCGCCCTCGCGCTGTCTCTGGTTCCACTTGGCCTCCATGGCCGCGCGCCACTCCTCAAGCTCTTTCTGGGCCGCGCGTTTCCCGGTGGCCTTGAGGGCCTTGGTCGTTTTCCTCCTCGCGCCGTCCTCGTCGATGTATTTCAGCGCCGCGCGGTATTTCCCGCCCCTGCTTTCGAGGTTCGCGGCTATGTAGTGCGTGTACTCCATGCGTGCTCCGTAGACCAAAACGTAGACCAAATGTAGACCAAATAGCGTGTACTGCTTTGGTCTACGTTGCACATTATGGCACATAACGCGCGTTTTACCTGCAACGATAGCAACGCTTTTTATCTCTTTGAACACTTGCGTGTAAGATTCCCAAGCTGACACTCGCGGGTTCGAGTCCCGTTGCCCGCTCCATCCGAATTTCAGGCACGGTAACGTTTCGTTACCGTGCTTTTTTCAATAAAGTGCCGGGACTCGAACCCGCCAGGGTGCGAGCGTTAAATAAACGCGAAGCGTTTATAGCGAGCAGGCAAGGTCGCCGATAGGCGACCGCAGCCGGTGCGGATTTGCGAAGCAAATACGCAGACGTCCCGTTGCCCGCTCCACCGAGCACGGGAGGCATGGGGACGGCAAATCCAGCAAAGTCTTCCCCACCGTCTCCGTGAATCCGAGGAGATCGCCTGAAGCCGCTCTATGCTACAAAATGTTAGGTTAATGCCTGCTGCCCATACTCGCGCCCGTGCACGGTACAATGGTTGGGTTACGACCAACGTGCCAATAACCAAAAAGGAGCCGCTATGATCGATCGCTATACCCGCCCGGAGATGGGACATATCTTCTCCCTCGAGAACAAGTATGCCATTTGGCAGGAGATTGAGGTCCTGGCCTGCGAGGCTCAGGCGGAGCTCGGCAAGATCGGTATTTCCAAAGAAGAGGCCCAGTGGATTCGCGACCACGCCAACTTTGAGAAGGCGAAGGTTGACGAGATCGAGGAGGTCACGCGCCACGATGTCATCGCCTTCCTGACCAACATGAAGGAATATATCGACGCCGATGTTCCCGAGGGCGAGCCCAAGCCTAGCCGCTGGGTTCACTACGGTATGACCAGCTCTGACCTGGGTGATACGGCTCTGTGCTATCAGCTTACTCAGGCGTGTGACCTGATTATCGAGGACGTTAAGAAGCTCGGCGTGATCTGCAAGCGTCGTGCCTTCGAGGAGCGCAATACGCTCTGCGCCGGCCGCACCCATGGCATCCATGCCGAGCCGATGACCTTCGGTATGAAGTTTGGCTCCTGGGCATGGGAGCTCAAGCGCGATCTCGATCGTCTTGAGGATGCTCGCAGGAACGTTGCCTTCGGTGCCATCTCCGGTGCCGTCGGCACCTACAGCTCCATCGAGCCGTTCGTCGAGGAGTACGTCTGCGAGCACCTGGGCCTGGTCCACGATCCGCTGTCCACGCAGGTCATCAGTCGCGATCACCACGCCTACCTTGCCGGCGTGCTTGCCACTACAGCGGCCACCTGCGAGCGCATCGCGACCGAGGTCCGCAACCTGCAGAAGACCGATACGCTCGAGGCCGAGGAGCCCTTCCGCAAGGGCCAAAAGGGCAGCTCCGCCATGCCGCACAAGCGCAACCCCATCACCATGGAGAAGGTCTGCGGCCTGTCGCGCGTCGTGAAGTCCAACGCTCAGGTCGCCTTTGACAACGTTGCCCTGTGGCACGAGCGCGACATTTCGCACTCTTCCGCCGAGCGCGTCGCCCAGGCCGATAGCTTCATCGCACTCGACCATATGTTCCAGTGCCTCATTCGCGTTATCGACGGCCTGCAGCTGTATCCGGCCCGCATGATGGCCAATCTCAACAAGACCCGCGGCCTCATCTTCTCCTCCAAGGTCCTGCTGGCCCTCGTCGATACGGGCATCACCCGCGAGGACGCCTACGCTATCGTGCAGGAAAACGCCATGGCCACCTGGCACGAGGTGCAGGATTGTGTCTCCGGCCCCACCTTTAAGGAGCGTCTCGAGGCCGATCCGCGCTGCACCGT
>JAEZNV010000112.1 GCA_023441725.1 Actinomycetes bacterium
CGAACGCCTGGACATACCCTTGTTGATGATGGCCATGTCTTCTCCTATCAATAGAGAATCTTACCCGGGAGCACCTAGACTTGCCCCCGCGCAACTTGCGGACGATATATACCTTACCTACCGACGAACCCAACTGAGGTGCCGCGCTCGGCGACCGATACATACATACGCTTGAACGGTATTTACTACCGTTCACCGAATTCATTGACAAATGATTCGACAGACAGTATGTATCGACGAGGTGAGATATCAGTCTTCGTCAACCCGCAGGATAGCAGTGTTGTTCACCATGGCTAGTCAAACGTTTTAGCGTTAATAAAACCCGAAATCGGCAGGTAATCACCGCGAAACAAATGATTGAAAATTGACCAATCATGTATATCAGTTGTTTAGAAGCGCGTTTAGTTTTCGGATCGGTTGGCCGATGCCTGGGCGCGTTCGGCATTCCATGCAACAAGTGCCTCGTGGACCGCTTTGGCGACATCGGCCGGAACGCCTCGAACTTCTGCAATCTCCTGCTCGCTTGCTGCGCGTAAACGCTTCATCGAGCCAAAATGGCGCATAATGGCACGTTTTCTGGTGGGTCCCACGCCCGGAACGTCGTCAAGCACCGAAACCGTCATAGCCTTATCGCGCAACTCGCGGTGGAAGGTAATCGCAAATCGGTGGGATTCATCGCGAACCTGCTTGATCAGATAAAGCGAAGCGGAGCCGGTCGGCAGCACGACGGGAGTCTCGTCCCACGGCACGAAAACCTCCTCATCGGCCTTTGCTAAGCCACAAACTGGTATATCGAGACCGAGTGCCTCGAGTTGCTTAATTGCAGCGGTCAATTGCGGCTTGCCGCCATCGACTACGAGCAAATCGGGGCGCGAGCCAAAGCGCTCGTCCGCCATGCGCTCGGGAGCATAGCGACGCCCCAGAACCTCGGACATCGATACGAAGTCGTTCGCCTCGTCCAATTCGGCCTGAATTTTAAAGCGACGATACTGGCCCTTGTCAGCACGGCCGTTGGTAAATACCACCATCGAAGCGACGGTAAAGGTGCCGTGCAACGTCGAGATATCGAAGCACTCGATGCGCAACGGCGGCGCAGGCAGCGCCAGCGCGCTTTCGAGCTCCAGGAGCGCCTGATTGGTGCGATCGTCAGCATACCCCGTGCGCATCATGTAGCGCATGAGGGCATGGCGCGCATTTTTAGAAGCCATGTCGAGCAGGCGGTGCTTTTCGCCGCGCTGCGGCCTATGGAGATGGCAAGAGCGTTCGCGCTTGCCCGCAAGCCACTCCCCCAACGCTTCGGCATCCTCAAGCTCGACAGAGAGATTGATCTCGGCTGGAATATCAGCCGTCTCGTCGTAATAGCGCTTAAGAAAGCCAGATTGAAGCTCTTCCTCGTCGACATCCAGGCCTTTATCGAGGATGAACTCACAAGTTCGAACCGTTCGGCCCTCGCGAACGACAAAGACACAGGCGGCAGAGATAGTCTCTTCGCGATAGAAGCCGATGACGTCGATATCGACGCTTGATGGAAAAACGACCTGTTGGCGATCGTCCAGGCCCCTAATGACTTCCAGGCGACGCTTGACGCGAGCCGCACGCTCAAAATCGAGCGTCTCGGCTGCCTCTGTCATCTCGGACGTAAGCTCGTCGACGACATCCTTGCGATGGCCCGACAAGAAACGTTCGACACGCTTGACGTTCTTGGCATAGTCGGCAGGGGAAATCGCACCGACGCATGCGCCCGGCCCGCGCCCGACATGGTAGTCAAAGCAGGGACGCCCGTTTTGCGCGCAAATCATATTGACGATGTCTTCTTCGCCCTTATGAGATTCGACGATGCGGCGGCAGCGGCGCCATTCCGCACAGGATGCCGAGCAAATAGGAATAACCTTGCGTAGCGTATCGATGGTCTCACGCGCCGCACGGCTATCGGTATAGGGGCCAAAATAGCGCGTTCCCGGTTTATGACGCTCTCGCGTGTATTTAATAGCCGGAAACAAGTCGCTCTTGGTAATGGCGATAAAGGGATAGCTTTTATCATCTTTGAGATCGACGTTAAAGTACGGATGGTACTGGCCAATCAGATTGCGCTCGAGCACCAATGCCTCGTGCTCGGTCTCCACCACGATATAGTCGAAGCTCGCCACCAGCTGCATCATGAGCGGGATCTTTTGACGCTCGTCCTGCAGCGTCACGTATTGACGCATACGGGCACGCAAGTTTTTTGCCTTGCCCACATAGATGACGTCGCCCTTGGCATCTTTCCAAAGGTAGCAGCCGGGTTGCGTGGGAACGCGCGAAACCTGTTCGGCAAGTGTTGGAATGTTGTCGTGACCTGCCACACGCACCTACTTGCGACGAAGCAGCGCCGAGACCTCGGGCATCTTAAAGACGAAGGCAAGGCCAAAAGTCACGGCGAGCGAGACGACGCCTGCAACACAAACGTAGCCCAGGGTAATGAGGATCGAGCTGCCAAGCATTCCGACAAAGTGCTCAAGTGCCCACATGACGCCGGCGCCCGCGGCAGCGCCCAAGCCACCGAACAACAGGCCGAAGAAACCGCCGTGCAGGATAGACTTGACCTGAAGGCCATGTAGACGACGGCGCAGCCACCACAGCGAGCATCCGACCAAGACCACGTAGTCAACGACGTACGAAAGCGCAATTGCCGGCATACCGTAGCCCAGTACCACGCCAAACAGCAGCACCGAACCGGCCTGACCGATAGCGGAGTACAGGCAATAGCGGCTATAAGGTTTCATATCGAGCAGGGCCGAGAAGCTCTTCTGCATCAGCACGACCACGCCGTAGAGCGGCAGGGAAAGTGCCAGATAGATAAGGAACTCCGACACCAGCGCCACACCGGATTCATCGAACTTGCCGGCGCAGTAGATCATGTTGAGCGGACGGGCGAAGACGATCAGGTACATCGCAAACGGAATCAGGAAGAAGAGCATCTGGGCGACACCGCGCGAAATGCCCGTGCGGACGCTGTCGTAATCCTTCTCCTGCGCATCGTGAGAGAGTTCGGTATAGAGTGCCGTCGAAAGCGAGGCGGCGATCAGCGCATAGGGCAGCGTGTACCACAGGCGCGCATATGCGATGACGGAAGGGCCGGTCTCGGGCTGCACCACCAGCGCGGCGGCATTGGTAATGGAGGTCGAGACAAACATGCACACCGTGGCGAGCAGCGTCGGGATACCAAGCGCAATCGTCTGTCGCAGCGCGGGGTCCTTAAAGTCGATATGGATATGAGGATGCACGCCATGCTTGCCGAGCGCGGGAATCTGGCAGGCCATCTGGACAAAGACGCCGAGGGTCGTACCGGCTGCGATCAAGATAATGCCGACCCGCTCGCCAAATTGTGCAGACACGGGAGCAAAGCCCATAAAGCTGGCGATGACGATGACATTGTTGAGAACCGGGGCAAACGTCGACCAGAAGTAGTCGCGGTGTGCGTTGAGAACACCCGAGAACACCGAGCCCAAGCCATAAAACAGAATTTGGATAGCAAAGAAGCGGAACATGAACGCAGCGGTATCCATGCTGTCGCCATTACCCGAAAGGAACGACTGCGTCCAAATAAAGCCGGGAGCAAACACGGTGCCCAGCAGCGAGATGCCGCCCAGCACCAGAAGCAGAATACCAAGCAGGTTGCCGACATACTCGTTCGATGCCTCGCGGCCCTGCTCGCGCCTCACGCCCATATAAACCGGCAAAAACGCCGTAACGAGCATGCCGCCCATCACGAGCTCGTAGAGCATGTTGGGCAGGTTGTTGGCAACCTGATAGGAGGACGAGAGCAGCGACATGCCGATGGCGGCCGCCATGGCCCACGTGCGGATAAACCCGGTGACGCGCGACACGATGGTCAGCACGGTCATGAGGCCAGCAGAACGACCAACCGTGGAGTAGTCCGACGAACCCATATCGTCTACGTCGTCCTGAGAGCCCTCATGAACCTCATCTTGTGGCGGCAAATCGTCCACGACGGTAAAGGAGCCAGTCATCGCAAAGGGATCGTCGACCAAAACGGCGTCATCAGCAGGCGCGGCGTCATCGCTGGTCAGCATGTTGTTACCAGATACGGCATCATCATCGAATATGGCATGGTCGCCAAACACCGTGTCAACTTCTTTGGCGGCGACGGTTCGGGCAGAAAACGACAGAGGGTCCCAATCGTCATCACCGTCGATGGCCACGCCCTCGACGGGATCGGTCGAACCAAGCGGCGACCATTCGTCATCCGAAAGAAGCGGCTCGTCATCATCATGAACCGCGGGCTTGGCGGAACGAGCGACAGGAGCGCTCTGCGGCATGCTCTTTCCCTGGGCTGCCATCAAAAACACCGCCGTCTCATCGGGACGCGGCACACGAGGAGCCTCGGAGGCGACCGGCGTCACGCTGGCGCTCGATTGAGCGGCGGCCAAAAAGACAGCCGTCTCATCGGGACGAGTCGAAGAAAGAACCGTACGGGGAAGCGCCGTGCCGGCACCGGCGGCACGCAAGTACACGGCCGTCTCGCCCGGGTCAGCGGCAGCGGACCAGGCGTTTCGAATCTCGTTATCGAACGAAGCAGCCTCGGGCGCGGGCGCCTGAGGAGCCGACCCTTTTGCAAAGTGAGCTCCGCGCTTTGATTCTTCCTGCGGCATCGCTCAGTCCTCTCTCGTGATCGGGGCAACCGTCGCCCCGCAAAATGCAACTAAGTCATCGGGAGCAAGCTCAAGCTGATAGCCGCGCTTGCCACCCGAGATAAAAATGGTATCCCAAAGGACGCATGTCTCATCGATCAGCGTCCGGAAGCGCTTTTTCATACCGACCGGGCTGCAACCGCCGCGGACATACCCCGTCGCGGCAAGCAAATCTTTGACATGCATCATGGTCAGCGACTTTTCGCCTGCGGCGCGCGCGGCGGCCTTGAGGTCGAGCTCGTCGGCAACGGGAATGCAGCACACGACATGGTCGTTGGACGGCGTCGTGCAGACCAGGGTCTTAAATCCCTGACCGGGCTCCTCGCCAAGCTGCTCGGAAATCGCGACGCCCAGACCTGACGATTCATCGCCATCGTCTTCGTACGTATGGAGAACATAGGAGATGCCGGCGCTTTCCAGCTCGCGCATCGCATTGGTTTTTGGCGTCTTAACAGCCTTTGCCATGGCACATCCTTTCCCTCGCAGAGCGACGCAAGGATTAAGTATAGGGCCAATTCCGCCGCATATGCCATCTCGACACACAGAAGCGCCACCGAATCAGAAGGAATCGGTGGCGCGTCGGTACTACAACGTCTCTTTACTGCGCGTCGAGCTGCGCCTGACGCTCACGGTCACGCTTGAGCAGCGGCGCCAAGAACTTGCCCGTGTAGCTCTGCGAACATGCCGCGACCTGCTCGGGCGTGCCTGAGACCACGACGGTTCCGCCGCCATTGCCGCCCTCGGGGCCCATATCGATCAGGCGGTCGGCAACCTTGATGACATCAAGGTTGTGCTCGATCACCAGAACCGTGTTGCCCGCATCGACCAGGCGCTGCAACACGTCGAGCAGCTGGCGAACATCCTCAAAATGAAGGCCGGTTGTGGGCTCGTCCAAAATATAGAACGTCTTGCCTGTCTGACGACGATGAAGCTCCTTAGCGAGCTTCACGCGCTGTGCCTCGCCGCCCGAAAGCGTCGTAGCGGGCTGGCCCAAGCTCACGTAGCCCAGACCCACGTCATATAGGGTCTGCAGTTTGCGCTTAATCTGCGGGATATTCCCAAAGAAAGCCAGTGCTTCGGTGACACTCATGTCGAGCACGTCCGAGATTGTCTTGCCGCGGTAGGTAACCTCGAGTGTCTCGCGGTTATAACGCTTGCCGCCACATACCTCACAGGGGACATAGATATCGGGAAGGAAGTGCATCTCGATCTTGATCTGGCCATCGCCCTTGCACGCCTCGCAGCGACCGCCGCTTACGTTAAAGGAGAAACGTCCCGGCGAGTAGCCGCGCGCCTTCGACTCCGGCGTGCTTGCAAACAGCGCACGCAGATCATCCCACAGGCCAATATAGGTCGCAGGGTTCGAACGCGGCGTACGACCGATCGGCGACTGGTCGATATCGATTACCTTATCGATGCACTCGATGCCCTCAATCTTCTTGTACGGCCCCACGGGACGCGTCGAACGATGGATGGCATTCGTAAGCGCGGGCGCAATCGTATCGGTGACCAGGGAGCTCTTGCCCGATCCCGAAACACCGGTAACGACTGTGAGCGTACCGAACTCAATCTTGGCGGTAACGTTTTTGAGGTTGTTAGCGCGGGCGCCCGTGATCTTAAGACAGCCGCGGCCGGGCTTGCGGCGCTCATCGGGCACGCGGATCATCCGCTTGCCGGTCAAATAGGCACCCGTCATGGAATCGGGGCACGCCATGATATCGGCAGGCGTTCCCGCGGCGACCACGTTTCCGCCGTTAACGCCCGCACCGGGACCCATATCGATCACGTAGTCGGCAGCGCGAATTGTATCTTCGTCGTGCTCGACGACGATAACGGTATTACCGATATCGCGCAAGCGCTCGAGCGTCTTGATCAGGCGCTCGTTATCGCGTTGGTGGAGACCGATCGACGGCTCGTCCAGAATGTACAGAACGCCCATGAGGCCGGCGCCGATCTGCGTTGCCAGGCGAATGCGCTGGGCCTCACCGCCGGAAAGCGTCGCCGAGGCGCGATCGAGCGTCAGATAGTCGAGTCCGACATCGACCAGAAAACGCAGGCGCTCCAGGATTTCCTTGACGATGCGCCCGCCGATAAACTGCTGACGCTCGGTAAGCTCCAGGCCCTCAAAAAACTCGAGCGACTCGCGACACGACAGGCAGCAGACATCGTAAATGGACTTGCCGCCCACGGTGACGGCAAGCATCTCGGGACGCAGGCGAGCACCGTGACAGCTCGAGCATGGCTCTTCGCGAATGTATTTCTCCAAGCGAGCTCTGGTGTTCTCGTTCGTCGTCTCGTTGTAGCGCTCGTACAGGATGTTGCGCACGCCCGAGAACTTAGTGTCCCACTGGCTGCGACGCCCATCGAGCTTTTGATAGTCGACCGAAATCTTCGTGTCGCCCATGCCATCCAAAAACGCACGACGCACCCGCGGGGGCAGGTCCTCCCATGGCGTATCGGCACTCACCTTAAAGAGTTTGCAGACCGCAGCAAAAATCTGCGGATAATAGTTGGAATTGCCGAACAGGCTGCCAAAAACTCCGTCGGCAATCGACTTTGAGGGGTCTTCAATCAGCGCCTCGGCATCGACTGTCTTTTTAAAGCCCAGGCCATCGCACTCGGGACATGCACCATAGGGCGCGTTGAACGAGAAATCGCGCGGCTGCAGGTCGTCGATGGAATGCCCGTGCTCCGGGCACGCCAGTGCCAGCGAATACTCCAGCAGCTCGCCCTCGGTTCCCTCGGGAGCGTCGCGGTCGGGCAGCATGTACACGTTCACGTTACCGTGCGCCAGTGCCGTCGCCTGCTCAACGGACTCGGCAATGCGACCCAGGGAGTTCTCTCGAATCACGATACGGTCGACCACGACCTCAATGTCGTGTTTGAACTTCTTGTCCAGGTCGATAGGGTCGTCAAGCGAGCGCACCTCGCCGTCGACGCGCACACGGCTAAAGCCCTCCGCACGCAGGTCCTCAAACAGCTTGGCATATTCGCCCTTGCGTCCACGAACCACCGGCGCCAACACAAACGCGCGACGGCCCTCCCCCGCCGCCAGCACCTTATCGGCGACCTGATCGGTCGTCTGGCGCTCAATGACGCGACCGCACTCAGGACAGTGCGGCGTTCCCACGCGAGCAAACAGCAGACGCAGATAGTCGTAAATCTCGGTTACGGTGCCCACCGTCGAGCGTGGGTTTTTGGACGTTGTCTTCTGATCGATCGACACAGCCGGCGACAGGCCGTCAATCGAGTCCAGATCGGGCTTGTCCATCTGGCCCAAAAACTGACGCGCATAGCTCGAAAGGCTCTCGACGTAACGGCGCTGGCCCTCGGCATAGATGGTATCGAACGCCAGTGAGCTCTTGCCCGATCCGGAAAGACCGGTTATGACCACGAGCTGGTCACGCGGAATGGAAACATCGATATCGCGCAGGTTATGCTCGCGCGCGCCGCGAATAACGATAGAAGAATCAGACATGGAAGCTCCTTGCCTCCTACAACTTCAAATCACACTGACGATGAGTTTAGCGCACTCGACGCGCACAGATGTTCGTAATACAAGATTCGCAGACCTTTTGCGTTGTCTGACGCCGCAGGCCGCACGCTCGGTCCGTACTTTCGAATACTGTCGATCGCCTACCACGCATCATAAATGACTCCCGCTCGCAAACGAGGGTACAATGACGCTCGTGTCACACCGCGGGGCTCCGGCCCCAACATATACAAAGGAGTCAAACATGGGTTGCGAGCACGCACAGGCAGCCGGCGGGCAAACGTCGCCGTCGCAATTTGAGGAAAATACGCTGTCCGAGGTCAAGCGCGTTATCGCCGTGCTTTCCGGCAAGGGCGGCGTCGGCAAGTCATTCGTCACCGGCGCCATCGCCACGGAGCTTTCCCGCCACGGTCACAAGGTCGGCGTCCTCGATGCCGATATTACCGGCCCCTCTATCCCTAAGATGTTCGGTATGAGCGGACGTCACGTCCATGCCCTCGGCAACCTTATGCTGCCCGAAATCTCCGAGCACGGCGTCAAGGTTATGAGCTCTAACCTGCTGCTCCAAAACGAAACCGACCCCGTCCTCTGGCGCGGTCCGGTTATCGCGGGTGCCATCAGGCAGTTCTGGAGCGAAACCTCATGGGGCCCCATCGACTACCTGCTGGTCGACATGCCTCCGGGAACGGGCGACGTCGCCCTCACGGTCTTCCAGTCGCTGCCCGTCGATGGCATCGTCATCGTCACGAGCCCGCAGGATCTGGTCTCGATGATTGTCGCCAAGGCGGTCAACATGGCCGAGAAGATGAACGTGCCCATTTTGGGAATCGTCGAAAACATGAGCTATATCGAGTGCCCCGATTGCGGCAAGAAGATCGAAGTCTTTGGCAAGAGCAAGCTCCCCGAGGTCGCCGAGCGTTACAACCTCGAGATCCTAGGGCAGCTTCCCATCAATCCGGCACTCGCCGAGGCTTGCGACAAGGGCGAGGTTGAGACCGCACTGCCCGACGGTATGCTGCCCCAAGCCGTCTCTGCCGTCGAGGCCATTGCCCCGCACGAGACCGCCGAGGCCTAAGTGAACGCAAACGCCTCCTATGACGTCTTGGTAATCGGCGGCGGGGCCTCGGGTCTCGCCGCCGCCATTACGGCCGCACGCGCAGGCAAAAGCGCCTGCATCGTTGAGCGCGATGTTGCCTGCGGCCTTAAACTCCTTGCGACCGGCAACGGCCGCTGCAACCTTTCCAACGAATCAATTGATTTCCAGCGGTACAACCGCCCCGCATTCGTCGAATCCGTCATGGGTCCCCAGCCCGAGCAAGAGCTCGGCAGTTTCTTCTCCTCGCTGGGCATCATGACGACCTCCGAGGAGGGCCGGCTGTATCCGCGCTCCCTTCGTGCCGAATCGGTGCGCGATGCGCTTCTCAACGCTTGCAACCGCCTGGGTATCACCTTGATTTGTGGAGCAAACGTTGCCTCGGCATTCAAAGCCCCCGAGGGCTGGGCACTCCAAATAGACCGTCCCGCGCGAGCACTCAAGGCAAAAAAGCACGACGACCGAAAATCGGAGGTCCGCTCGCTTCGGAAGGCGCTCGCCGACACCCCTCGCACGAACGAGACGCTGCAGGCAAAGGCCGTAATTATCGCTACGGGCGGCAACCCTGTCGAAATCGCGAAGACGTTCAATCTTTCCCTCACACCGCAGCATCCCGTCCTCTGCCCTGTGTCGGCATCAGTCTTCGGCGACCAGACTGCGCTTAAGACACTGGATGGCCTGCGCGTCCGCGCCCGTTTGACGCTCACCCGCAATCACGAGGAGCTCTGGCGCGAAGACGGCGAAGTGCTCTTCCGAACCTTTGGCATCTCGGGCGTTGCCGCCTTTAACCTCTCCCGTCGCGTCCAGCGCGGCGACACGATTCTGCTCGACGTTTTTCCCGACCTCTCCAAAGACGAGTTGCTCGATATGCTCAGCCAGCGAGTTGCGTTGCTCGGCGGCTTTTCACCCCGCGACCCCCGCTGGCTCGACGGCATGCTCGCCCCGCAGTTCTCTCACGTTGTCTGCACCGCATTCGAACAGTGCCACCCCGGGTCGTACGACGTCATCCATCTGGTCTCAATCCTCAAGCACTTTAAGATGCTCGTCGAGGGAACGACAGAGGAGCGTTCGGCCCAGGTCACGCGCGGCGGCGTGCCCATCGAGAGCGTCTCAGCTCCCAACCTCTGCGTGAGCAACGCGGCAGACGCCCCACTTTACATCTGTGGCGAGGCGCTCGACATCGATGCCGATTGCGGCGGTTTCAACCTTGCATGGGCTTGGATCTCGGGTATTCGCGCTGCAAGCAGCCTATAGCCGCGCAGTCTATAATCAAAACGCATTCGGGCCGTCTGGGACACCGGGCGGCCTCTTTCTTGCATCTAAGGAGACCTCGATGATCGAAATCACCCAAGTCCACGCGTCACTCGATGAGGCCGGCGACGAAACCGCCTGCCTTGCTATTGGTAGACGCGCCGTCAAACGAGCCCTGCGATGCGAGGATTCCCAGATTAAAGCCATTGAGCTCCATCGCAAGTCAATCGACGCCCGTAAAAAGCGAGATGTCCATTTTATTTTGAGCTTTCGAGTCGAGCTGACAAGCTCCCGACTCGAGCAGGAGGTGGTCGACCGCGTCGCCGAGTGCGACCGCTCGCGCATCCGCATGGTAGACGGCGAGGCTCCTTCATTCCCCAACCCTGTCCCAAATGCACCCAAGGGGCGTCCCGTCGTTGTCGGCGCCGGTTGCGCCGGTCTCTTCGCCGCCCTGACCCTTGCCGAAGCGGGCCTTAAACCCCTGCTCATCGAGCGCGGCGACCCCGCGCTTCGCCGCTCGGAAGCGATTGATCTCTTTCTTAAGGAGCGTATCCTCGACCCCGACAGCAATATCCAATTTGGCCTGGGCGGCGCAGGGACCTTCTCGGACGGCAAGCTCAACACGGGAACCAAGAATCCTGCCCATCGGCTGATTCTTGAGACCTTCGTCGAAGCTGGCTCACCTCGCGACATCCTGTGGGACGCCAAGCCGCACATTGGCTCCGACATCCTCCCCACCGTCGTCACCAACATTTCCCAGCGCATCGAGCAGCTCGGTGGAACCGTCCGCTATCGAACAAGGCTCGTCAATATTCGAACCGATGGATCTGGCGCCATCACCGGCGTCGATGTCCAACCGCCCCAAGAAACCACAAGCGAGACAATCGCCACAAAGCACCTCATTCTCGCCTGCGGCCATTCCGCCCGCGACGTATTCGAGCTTCTCAAAGAACATAACGTTGCCCTCGCGCAAAAGACCTTTGCCATGGGTGTGCGCATCGAGCATCCTCAGCGCGACATCGACCGTGCCCAATATGGCCCTTCGGCGGGGCACCCGGCACTCGGAGCAGCCCCCTACAAGCTTGTCGCCCATCTCCCCAACGGCCGCAGTGTGTTCTCGTTTTGCATGTGCCCCGGAGGACAGGTTGTCGCGGCCTCTTCCGAGCAAGGCCATCTGTGCGTCAACGGCGCCAGCCTCAATGCCCGCGACGGGCGCAACGCGAATGCCGCCTTACTCGTTAACGTCACACCTGACGACCTTCCCGGCGATGATCCGCTCGCAGGCATTGAGCTCCAGCGCGCCTGCGAGCGAGCCGCTTATCGCCTGGGCGGCTCCAACTGGAACGCGCCGGCACAGCTCGTCGGAGATTTCCTTGCTAGACGCGCCAGCACGGCACCCGGAAAGGTAAAACCGACCTATCCACTTGGCGTGACCTGGACGGCGATCGACGATGCCCTCCCGCAGCATATCGTCGAATCGCTTCGTTTGGGAATCCCCCTGCTCGGTAAGAAACTGCGTGGCTATGACCGCCCCGATGCGGTCCTCACTGGCGTGGAGACGCGTTCGAGCTCCCCGGTCACCGTCACCCGCGATCGAACATGCCACGCCGTGTCGACTCCGGGCCTTTACCCTTGCGGCGAGGGTGCCGGATATGCCGGCGGCATCATGAGTGCCGCCACCGATGGCATCCGTTGCGCTGAGGCGCTGATAGCAGACCTCTAGTGCACGAACTCCCGCGTCCAAACGACACAGGCCCCGAGCTCCACAGGGAACTCGGGGCCTGTTCGCTACTTCCTGAATCTTGCACCCTGGCGTTTTCTGCCCGAAGCAAAGGTAGAACCCTTGCGAGCCTGCGAACGCAAACGCTCGATCGTTTCGTCCTCAGATGCGCCCTCAAGCATCGCCCGAATCTGAACGACGGCATCGCGCAGACGCGCCGCCTCCTCAAAGTCCATGGCGGCGGAAGCGTTGCGCATGTCTTCCTCCATGGTCTCGACGATCCGCACGAGCTCGTCATGCGGCAGCCCTTCCAGCTGCTCGGCGAGCGTCTGCTCGGGCGCCACCGTCTCCGGCGCGGCGCCCTCGCCGTTTTCGTCGGGCGTATAGAACGCACCGTGACCCAGCGAATCGCCTCTCGAGCGCCCCTTCGAGCCCACAGTCTTTTCGGCCTCGGTAATAAAGCTCGAGATGTCGTTAATGGCCTTGCGGACCGTCTTGGGCACAATGCCATGCTCTTCGTTATATGCCATCTGAATCTCGCGACGGCGCTGCGTCTCCTCGATGGCTTCTTTCATCGAATCGGTCACAACGTCTGCATACATGATGACCTCGCCGTCGGCATTACGGGCCGCACGGCCAATCGTCTGAATCAACGAACG
>JAEZNV010000156.1 GCA_023441725.1 Actinomycetes bacterium
TGGGCGCCGTGCCCGATTCCTCGTCGCGCACCGTAGGGTCGGCGAGCTTAAACTCCTCAACGCCCGTGCGATGCTTGTAGTCGATCACCACGGCACGATTCTCGGCGTCCACGTCCACGCGGTCGATACGCCCGCCAAGCGGCCAACCGGCATACTCGACCTTGAGCTCGTTGAAGGCGAACTCCAGGTAGCGCGGGACAAAGGGGGCAAGTGCCTCGGACTCGTAGGCAAGCACGCCCTCCAGCTGCGGCAAGATCTCGGCCACCTGGCGCTCCTCCACCGCAGAGAGCGGCACCAGCGGGCCCTCCGTGCCTCGCTTGCCGGCGTGCTCGGCCAACGTCTCGTCAAAGATCTCGCGCAGCAGCTCCTGAGCGCGTGGCAGATTCTCGGGCGTCACGCGCTCCATGCCCTCCTGGGGCAGGCGGGCATGCAGGTGCTCCAGCACGTCGTGGACAAAGTTACCCTTCTCCATGTTGCCAAAGCCCGCGTCGATGGACTGGGGCTTCACGCGATACGACACGAACCAGCACAGCGGGCATGTCGAGTACGCCTCAATCTGCGAGGCGGACGTCAGACGCGGCACGAGCGGCGCGTTCTCGCCATCGCGGCGGCGCAGGACCAGGTACGGCACAGCCGCCTCACTCAAATGCTGAGGAGCCTCGCACGCGACGCGCTTGCACTCGATGCCCTCGCCGGCCGCTGGATCAAAATCGGCGACGATACCGCCCTCGCCCACGCGCGCAACCTTGGCGGCGCCAGCGGCCTCGGCATGCGCCCGCAACTCGGTCCACACGGCCGCCGGATAGCACTCGCGCGCCTGGCGATCGTGCGTCACGCGGGCAAGCGCAACCGGGCCGCGCGCGGCCTGCATCGCGCGGCCAAAGCGAACGCGCAGCAGGGCGGCGGGCTCAAGCGTCGCACCGCTGCGCCCCAGCTCGGCCGTCAGCGTGGCCAGCGGGCCCTCCTCATGCGAGAGCGGATAGCTGTCCAAGTCGACGTCGGCAAACAGCACGGCATCGTAGCCGGCGGGGCGCAGGGCTGCCGCATCGGCAAGCGACGTAAAGCGCACCTGGGCGCGCGGCGCGCGGTCGACCTCGTAGGTCTCGTAATCGTATGCGGTGCTGCACGTGTCCACCTTGGTACGAACGTCGTCGAGCACGGGCACGGTCGCGGCCTGCGACACGTCGAGCGCGCGAGCGTCGTTCATAAGGATGTCGATGGCATGTCGCAGCAGGGCGGTCTCCGCCTGGCGACGAGCCTGACCGTCAATGCCTCCAAGGGCGCGATCGGGCAACGCCTCGGCGACGGCGAGCATTGCCTTGAGCGCCGTCACGGGTTTGTCGCGCCACAGCGCCTGGAACACGTCCGAGACCACGCACGGCACGTTCTTAAACCAGTTGTCATCACTGGCAGCCTTGCGCGTGCCCCTGACCTGGCCCTGCACGCTCTGCAGCAGGCTCTTGGCGGCCTTGGTGGTCTTGCCGCGCGACAGGCGCATGTTCTTGTCGAAGGTGCGCGCGCTGGCGGCATCGGCACCCGAAAGCGGACTGTAAATCCAGTCGGTAAGCTCCGGCGCGGGCCACCACTCGGTCTTGGAGGCGGTGCCCTCGTCGGCGGCCTTCATGCGCTCGATCAGATTGGCGAGCGCCGCGAACTGCCTGCCCGCGATGGATTGGGAAAACGCCGTGAACTCGGTTGTCTCGGCCGCAATATGACGTGCCGCCAAACGGGCAGCGAGTTCACCGAACAGCTGAGGAGCCCGGGCAGACACCACGAGCACGCGCACGGGGTCCGCGGACGCCGTGATACCGCCGTCGACCGCGGCGTCCTCACACGTTTTTACCAGCTCATCGATTGCATCCACATAGGCGTGGGCGCGGGCGTGAGGACCGGCAACCTCTACAAAGGTAGGCTGAGCGGCGGACTTGGAGGCAGTCTGGGGCGCGGCGGCACCCTCCCCCAGCGGCGCGGCCTCAAACAGCACACCGCGGGCATCAAAGGCGGCAGCAAGCTCCTCGCGCATCGCCGCCTGCTCGCGGGCAAGCAGCACAACGACCTCTCCCCCATTGTTCGCCACGGCCGACAGCAGCTCGAGCAAGCCGTGCGTAAACGACGTGATACCGCGCACACATACCGCGCGGGCGCACGCCGGAAGGCCGTCGGCCAGCACCTCGGCCATAAGGTCAGCCGCCTCGCAGGGCTCGACCATGTCTCGACGGTCCAAGCCGCTCGCATAGGCACTCAACAGCTCGAACACGCGAGCCTCGGCGTCGCTCTTGGGATCGCACCGGCAAACGTCGCCGCAGCAGCGTTCGGCGCCCGTTCCCGCTACGCCCGGCAGCACATCGCGGGCCATGCGCGCGAGCATGCGCACCGTGCCCCGACTGCGCGAAAGCGGCTGCAGGTCGGCATCGTCGCGACGGGCGATCATGTCCGAGAACAGCATCTGGCGCTGCATGTTGTCGACGAAGCTGCGGCCATCGCCCATAAGCTCCCACAGCGAACGAAGCCACGACGCGGGGGTTTTGTAGTCAACGCCCAGCGAGACGCCAGCAACCGCAGCATCGTGACGGCACAGGTCGAGCTCGGCAAACGAGGGCGCCAGCAAAACGGCACGCCCGTGGCGGGCAACCAGGTCGGCGAGCAACGCCGCCTCGGCATCGCTCAAGTCCGTACCGGTATTGGTGGTATAGATTCGAACAGGCATGGTCCTCCACTCAAACCGTTCGCAATAATCAATGCATCCATCCTACCCGCCCACGCGGACAGATTTGCCCCACGCCAACAGATTTGATCCCTTGGGGACGGAGGAAAACGGATCACGGAGGGGGTTAGTCTAACCCGGTGACCTGTTTTCCTCCGTCCCCAAGGGATTAAAAAACCGCCCCCGAAGGGACGGTTCTGCGCAATTCGTTTGTTGCCGCCGGCTTACTCGCCATCCTCCAGTTTGATGAGGATCTTGCGATAGCCACCGTACTCGCCATTAAGCGCCTTGGACACGCGGCTCACCGTGGTGGACGAAGCGCCGGTGCGGGCCTGAACCTCAACATAGGGCTCGCCCTCATCCAGATAACGCGCGACCTGCAGGCGCTGAGAAAGATCGCAGATCTCGCGCGGCGTGCAGATATCGGTTAAAAACGCTTGGATATCGTTCTCGTCGTCCAAAAGACTAAATGCGTGGACCAGCTGCTTGACATCAGGCTTGTCAAACATGTTCTCGATATTCATCGATCACCGCCAAACCCGCCA
>JAEZNV010000163.1 GCA_023441725.1 Actinomycetes bacterium
CGACTTTGTCGAGCGCGTGGACTCGAGCCAGGCCAACCGTCGCGTGATCGAATCGCTCATCAAGGCAGGCGCCTTTGACTCCACGGGGTATCCGCGTCGCCAGATGATGCACTTTGTGGACAAGAAAAACCCCGAGAACATCATTGACGCCGCGATAAAGCGCCAGAAGGACCGCGCGAGCGGCCAGACCTCGTTCTTCGATATGTTTGGCGACGTTGAGGGCTCGGGCTTCGAGGTCAGCGTGCCCGATCCGGACGGCCAGGAATGGGACCGCCACCTCAAGCTGAGCCAGGAGAAGGAGGTCCTGGGCATCTATGTTTCGGACCACCCGCTGCGCCCGTTTGAGTACGCGCTCAGCAAAGCGCGCGACTTCTCGTTCTCGCAGATCGATACCGGCTACGAAGTGCAAAACCCCACGGGCGGCACCATCAACCAGGAGATCCCCGAGGGCAAGGCACTGTGGTGGGCCGGCATGGTCTCGAGCGTGTCCAAGCGCGTGACCAAAAACGGCGACCCCATGGGCATCGTTCAGCTCGAGGACATGGAAGGCGAGGCCACCGTCGTGGTGTTCCCCAAGACCTACAAGGAGGCCGAGGGGTACCTGTACGGCGAGGTCGATCCCGAGACCGGCGCACAGCTGTCCGATGCGTTTGTTCGTATTAAGGGCAAACTCGAGCGCTCGGACCGCGGCGACCAGATCATCGCGCAGGAGATCGTGCCGCTGGAGCTCAACGAGGAGAACAACAAGCCCAAGGTGTTTGAGGTCATGGTGCCCAACAGCCGCTTTAGCCAGGGCAACATGGCGCGTCTTGCCACGGTGCTCACCGCTAACCCGGGCGGCGACCGTGTGGAGATCTTTATCGAGCAGGTGGACGGACGCGTGCTGCGCGCCGAGGTGCCTGCCAAGGTCAACGCGCGCTCGATTCCGCTGCTGGCCGAGGCCAAGGCAATTGTGGGTAACCAGGGTCGCGTGACGGTGATCTAGGGACGGCGTTGCTGAGAGGTACTCGGTGCGAGATTGGAGGAAGTGATGGCACAGGGGACGTTTGTGCAGGCGCTCCGGAAAGAGGCGGCGCTGAGCGGCACCTTTATGAAGGGGCGTTCGCTCATGCTCAACGGCGCCGTGCTGTCGATCGAGGACAGCGGCTCGCGCTTCTCCAAAAACGTGACGGTTGAGGGTGCAGTGCGTGGCTCGCGCGGCGACCTGTACAAGACGCACGTGGCGCTCGACATGGACGAGCACGAGGTGATCGACTACGACTGCGATTGCCCCGCTGCCTATCGCTACCCCGGCATGTGCAAGCATGCCATCGCTACGGCGCTGGCGTACCTGGACGCCAGCGGCATTGAGCCTGTTGAGGGGCTGCGCACACCGGTTCGCACGTTTACGGCGGCGCCTAAGCAAGCCGCGCGTCCTGCGTCTGCCGCACCGGCGGTCAACCCTAACTTTCCCTTCCCGGCGCCCGTCCCCACGAGCCCGAGCCTCATGAAGGCGCTCTCTGATCTTTCGGACGCGCGCATGGATGAGTTGGCGGGCATGCGCCGCAAGCTCGCCGGCACTGTCGACCCCGATGCCCCCAAGGCGGTGTTGGAGCCCTCGCTGGTGCCGTACTACAATCCGCTGTTTGCCGACCGCTTTAGCTGGGCGCTCGAGCTTCGCATCCGCTGCGGCTCGGTGTCCTACGTGGTCAAGGACATCGACGGCATGGCCGCCGCCTACGTCCGAGGCGGCACCTTTTCGTACGGCAAGAAGCTCACATTCCTCCATGCGCCCGAGGCCTTCGACGAGGTTTCGGTGCGCCTGCTCGACCTTGTTGTGGCAACGGTTGTGTATCTGAGCGACATCACAAGTTCGCGTTCGGCGTCGTACGATTTTGCACGCAGCGGCTTTGTCGCCGAGCGCCAGCTGCCGCTGTCCGAGCATGACATCGTATACATGCTGGACTTGCTGCGTGGCCGGACCATTTCCTTTGAGCCCGCCTGGTCGCGGGGAACGACGACGCATCGTTCCTACGAGGTGGCGGTTGAGTTGTCGCCGGTGGGGGAGGACGAGGTCTCGGCGAAACAACCGCCACTCCTTGCCGCCAAGATCGCGCCGGCGGCCGGTGGCAGCTACGACTTGCGCCTGCCCGCCGATATGTACTGCTTTGCCTCGGGCGATGTTGCCTATCTTCTCGACACGCACCGCGCGCGCCGCGCCGATGCGATGTTTGCCCAGCATGCCGCACCGTTTCTGTCGCGTCTGCTGCCTTGTCGCACGCCGGTCCATATCGCCGCCGAGCAGGTGGGCGAATTCTGCCGCATGGCACTGCCCGTGCTGCGCGAATACACTGACCTCACCGCCCCCGCCGTGCTCGACACCGTGGCGCCCGAGCCGAGCTTTGCCATGGCAATCGGTGTCGATGACGGGCTTGTGACCTGCAAGATTACGGTTTCCTACGGCGACTGGTCGGCAGATCTCTTTAGCCTGGGCGCTCCGGGCAGCCCCTTCGAAGAGCGGCGCCCGGGCGTGCCGCCGCGCGACGAGATAGCAGAGTTTCGCGTTATGGACACGGCGGCCCTGTATTTCGACTTTTACGAGAGCGGCCTGGCGTTTGAGGAGCGCGATGACGAGAGCTTGTTCTGCCTGCTGACCGAGGGGCTGGCGGCTTTGTCCGAGTTGGGCGAGGTTATGCTCAGCGACCGCCTGCGCCAGATTTCGGTGCGCCCTGCGCCCAAGCTTTCGGTGCGCGCGACCGTCAAGAGCAACCTGCTCGATGTCGAACTGGGCGCGAGCGGTCTTTCGGCGGCAGACCTTGCCATCTATCTGGACTCCTACAAGCGCCACCAGACGTTTGCGCGTCTCACGTCGGGCGACATCATTCGCCTGGACGAGGGAGCGCGTGCCGCGTTTGGTCTTGCCGAGGACCTGGGCGTCGATGCCGTCGACCTGCTCGACGGCGTGTCGCTTCCCGCGTCGAGTACCCTGTTCGTCGACAGCATGCTTGCGCGCACGCCCGCGCTCGAAGCCGATCGCGATGCCGCATTCCGTCGTACCGTCGAACGCCTGGATACGCTCGGCAAGATGGACTTTACGGTGCCGACATCTCTCAAGGCCACACTGCGCGGCTATCAGGTCGACGGCTACCAGTGGTTCGGCTCGCTCGAGCACCTGGGCCTCGGCGGTATCTTGGCCGACGATATGGGCCTGGGCAAAACGCTGCAGATGATCGCACATATCCTGGCGCGCGTGGAGGCGGGGGACACTAAGCCCACGCTCGTGGTGTGTCCTGCGTCGCTCGTGTATAACTGGACTGCCGAGCTGGAGCGTTTTGCCCCGTCGCTCGATGTGTGCGCCATCGTGGGCGCCAAGGCTCAACGCCGCGTGCAGATCGCCGGCGTGGCCGAGCATAACGTGGTTGTGACGTCGTATGACCTCATGCGCCGCGATATCGACGAGTATGCCGAGCAGGACTTTGCCCGCGTTGTGCTCGACGAGGCCCAGTACATTAAAAACCCGCTCACCCAGGTGGCCCGCGCCACCAAGCGCCTGCCGGCCGGTGTGCGCTTTGCCTTGACGGGCACGCCCATCGAAAATCGCCTGTCCGAGCTCTGGAGCATCTTCGACTTTTTGATGCCGGGCCTGCTTGGCACGCGCGAGTCGTTTGCCAAGCGCTTCGAAAGCCCGGTCGAGCATGCCGAGGGCGATAGCGCCGCTCGCCTGCAGGCGCTCGTGTCGCCGTTTGTGCTGCGTCGTGTAAAGGAAGACGTGGTTGCCGACCTGCCCGAGAAGATCGAGGACACCGTCATGGCGCAGCTCACCGGCGAGCAGCGCAAGCTCTACCTGGCCAACCAAGACCGCATCGCCCAGCAGGTGCAGCATCGCGAGGCATCCGAGTTTAAGAAAGACAAGCTCAAGGTGCTCGCCGAGCTCACCAAGCTGCGCCAGATCTGCTGCGACCCGCGTCTACACTACGAGGATTACAAGGCGGGGAGCGCCAAGCTCGACGCTTGCATGGAGCTCGTGCACGGTGCGCTCGACGGCGGGCACCACATTCTGCTGTTCAGCCAGTTCACGGGCATGCTCGATATCATTGGCAAGCGCCTGGCCAAGGAGGACATCGGCTTTCTTAAGCTCACGGGCGCTTCGTCCAAGGAGAGCCGCGCCAAGATGGTCGCGCAGTTCCAGGCGGGCGAGGTGC
>JAEZNV010000030.1 GCA_023441725.1 Actinomycetes bacterium
CGGACATGATGCCCAGCGCGTGCTCAGTCGGAAACAGCGCCGCGACGGTGCCGGAAACAGGAGCGCACACCGTTCCCTCTTGGGGAACCACGGCAACGCCATCGCCCACGGCACGGCTGCTAAAAGCGGGGTCATTGGTATTTTCTAGATGAACAAGCTCGCCGGAAACGGGAGCGAGGATTTCGAACTCGGAAGCTGCAGTTTTCTGCTCATCCGAACCGCCCATCAGGCGAGAAAAGAAACCCATGGTGGCATGTCCCTTCATAAATATAGCCCAACCAAAATCAATCAAATGCATCCAGAAAGACACACCCGTTCAAAGACTTTGGTTAGGCCCACGTCCGAGGGACTCGGTAACCTTCCGCATTTCTTTTTACAGGAGCTATTGTAGACAAGCCCAAAGCCAGAACAATCATTATGACCGATGAACGGTATTTTTTCTTCGATAAACGGTATTTAGGCGGCACTTGGGGACACTCCATTTCTGCCGGCACCCAGGGACACTCCTTGCTCTGGTGCAATGGGGCCAGGTTTGTTTGCACCAACTTGGTGCAGATTAACCTGACCCCAATGCACCAATCTCGCTTGCGTTAGATGAAGATCTCACATTCCCTGCGCTCGACGCAAGCCTTGCTCAGCATCTGGGTAACGGCGGCAAGTTTGTTAGGGTCAAGTTTGCGAGCATTCTGCGGGCATACGGAGACGCAACGCATGCAGGAGATGCACGCCTCGCCATCCACCTGCCTTGGATCGTCCTTGTCGATAGCTCGAACAGGGCACAACGCAGCGCAAGCACCGCAGGAGACGCAATCCTCCGTTGCATGGGGCACCATACTGTGGCCTCCAGCTTGCTTATAAGGACGATTGCCGGGAATAGGGGGCTCGGACGCAGCCCCGTCCAGTAGCTTTTGCCGGATCCGCTGCGCAAACTCTGAAAGTTGCGCCACATCCTGCGCATCCGGTCGCCCAGCAGCAAACTGACGAGCAACGGAATGCTCGGCAATGGCAGAAACCGCTGCAACCACCCTAAATCCGGCACGCTTCGCAACGTCTTCCAGCTCAATAAGCGTATCCTCAAACGCGCGGCCCCCGTAAACACAAACCAAAACAGCCCGAGCTCCGTTGCCACGCACCATTCCCAGTCGCTCAACCGCCACAGCTGGAACCCTGCCAGCATATGATGGGACAGAGATAACCGCAACGTCGCCCTTCGCCATCGAGACCCCGTGGAAATCCAACCCGCTATCGGTCAGATCGACGGTAACGATATTCCCATCCAGCGCCCCGGTCACAAGACCAGACACTTTCTCCGTTCCGCCCGTCGGACTAAACACAATTTCGAACATGCTCATCGAACATCCTCCCCTACGCTTGGTAACACACCAAGCCGCCCGCATGCTTAGACAGAGTATACGGCGCGCGGGGACACCCCGGTTTAGCGCAAAGGGGTCAGGTTTGTTTCCACCAACCTGACCCCTTTGCACCAAACTATGCTGTCCGCCTCATCGATTTGCATAATTTCCGTTACAGATTGCATATATTTACATGATACCGCTGTGTTCTCCTGAGGTACCCCATCCCGGACCGTGCAAAAAACGGAGTATTCTGCAACGCGCTCGTGCCAACACCGCCGCGAGCGGGCAAAACTGTAGGGCGCTGCATCATTTTGGGTTCCGATATAACGGGAATGACGCACCTTTGCACCGGAAAACGGAAAAGTCTGACTCAAAACGCTCGCTAGGGATATCCGAAGGCCACCGCTGGCGACGTCGAATCGTATGCAGGCAACTCGATCTGCAGAATACTCCAAAAAATGCACGGCGCACCCCATGGGACCCATTGCCGCATGGCTGAAAACGGGCCTTCAGCATCCTCCAGGTGCATTCCTGAGCAAATCACACCGGGCCAACGGTCGGATGCGGCAAACAAAAGGGCCCCGAGCGTAGTTGCTCGGGGCCCTTGGTTCACCTCGCTCTGGCGGGCGATGCGTGAGTTATTTGCGCTTGCCGCCGCCGTCGCCGGGGCGACGGGAGCTACCGCCGCGCTTGCCGCCACGATTGTTGCCATAGCTGCCACGGTTATCGCGACCGCCGGCACGACCGCCGCGGGAGCCGGCCTGGTTGCCGCCGCGCCCACCGCGATAGCCGCCGCGGCGCTCCTCGCGGGTGTCGTCGTAGTTGCGCCAATCATCGCGACGATCGCGGCTGGCACGCGGGTCGCGACGATCGCGCGACTCGTTAGAACGACCAGCGCCGCCGCGGCCGCCATTGCTGCGAGCACCCTCGCGACGCTCGCCGCCGCGGCCGCCCTCGCGGCCTCCGCGCTCGTCAAAGCGCTTGCCGCCGCGGGCACCACGCTCGTCACGCGACCCACGGCCTTCGCCGCCACGGCGCTCATCACGGCCACCGCGCTCGTCATCACGACCGGAACGACGGCGGTCGCCCGAACCGCGCTTGCCACCGCGCGAACCGCGGCCCTCGTCCTCGCGCTCAACACGACGACGACCGCCACGGTCCTCGTCCTCGCGGCGACGACGATGCGCCTCGCCCTGGAACTGCTTGGCGCGGCGCTCGGCACGGTTGCCACGCGGGGCCTGCTTGACGGCGTCAGCACCGCCGCGCTCCTCGGCAGCCACCTCGCGAGCCACGCTCTCAACGGCCTCGTCCACGCGAGCCTGAACGCCCTCGCGCACGCGGGTCTTGCCGCCGCGCTTGGGACGACTCGGACGCTCGCCGTCGCCGCGGCGCTCGTCGCGACCGCGGTTGGAACGACCGGCCACATCGCCGTAATCGTCGCCGTTGCGCTTGCCGTCGCGACGTGCCTGCTCAAGCTTCTTCTTGCTCTTGGACTTGCCGCGCTTGGTCTTCTTCTTCACCTTAAAGGCCGCAGGATCGCGCTCGGGGTCGACCGCGGGCGGATTGGGGCCCACATGCAGGTCGCCGGCGTCATAAATGTCGGCCGTCTTGTCCATGAGCTTCTCGATCTCGTAGAACTCGTCGACGTCCTGCTCGGTCACAAACGTAATGGCCCAGCCCAGCTCGCCGGCGCGGCCCGTACGGCCAATGCGGTGGATATAGTCGGTCGGCTCGGCCGGCACGTCAAAGTTCACGACGTAGCGCACGTCGCTAATGTCGATGCCGCGGGCGAGAACATCGGTTGCCACCAGCACGTCAACGGTACCGTCGCGGAAGGCCGAAAGCGCGCGCTCGCGCTGGGCCTGGCTGCGGTTGCCGTGGATTGCGGCGGCCTTGATGCCCTTGCGCTCCAGACGACGGCAGCAGCTGTCGGCGCGGTGCTTGGTGCGCATAAAGACGATAGTGCGCTCCGGGCCCTCCTTTTTGAGGAACTCGGGCAGCAGGTTGTTCTTGGCCTCGATGGACACCGGGAACACAAACTGGTCGACGGTGTCGGCGGTCGACGTGGCGGGCGCGATCTCCACGCGGGCCGGGTCGCTCACCAGGTCGGTGATCTCGCCCACGGCCTCCTCGTCGAGCGTGGCCGAGAACAGCAGCGTCTGGCGCTCGGCCGGCGTCTCGCGCACAATACGGCGGACGGCGGGCAAAAAGCCCATGTCGAGCATGCGGTCGGCCTCATCGAGTACCAGCACCTTTACCTCGTCCAGGTGGCAAGCGCCCTGTTCGATCAGATCGACCAGACGGCCCGGCGTGGCGACCAGGATGTCGCAGCCGTACTTGAGTGCCGCGGTCTGGGGCTTGTAGCTCACGCCGCCCACGACGGTCACGGCGACATGGCCGGTGACGTCGGCAATCTTGCCGGCGACCTCATCGATCTGCTGGGCAAGCTCGCGCGTGGGGGTGATGACGAGCATCGCGGGGCCGCGGCCGTTGCCCTCGGGCTTCTTGGCGCCGCGACGGCGGTTGCGGCCGCCACGCTCGCGCACGGGCTTGGGCGGGGCGATGTGCTCCAGATTGTTCATGGTCGGCAGCAAGAAGGCGGCCGTCTTGCCGGTGCCGGTCTGAGCGGCGGCAAGCAGGTCGCGGCCCTCGAGCACCACGGGGATCGAGCCAGCCTGCACGGGCGTGGGCGCCGTGTAGCCCAGGTTCTCGATAGCACGAAGCATCTCGTCCGAAAGTCCCAGCTCGTCAAAGGCGGGCAGGTTCTCGGTCGCGGACTCGACGGTCTCGGCGGCGCTGGCCTCGTCGGCAGCGTCGAAGGCAGCCTGGGTCATGGCCTCGCGGGCCTCGTCCAGAATCTCGGCGTCCGTGACGTCGGATACAGAATTACGCATATGTTGTTGTTCCTTATCTGCACGCGTTATGGGCACGGCATGCGGCCGCGCGAGCGTGCTTGGTAGTGCGCTAATACATACAAAAACAGGTGCGCACAGAGAGGACGTTGCTCAGCACGCTGGCGATCGCTTTGGCGGCCCTATCACGCGCCGTCCAGACGCAGCAGCTCTAAGCGATGGAGCAGATTCGCCGCCGGTTAGTATACCCGCGCTTCGCATGCCCCCACGTAAACCACAGATGACG
>JAEZNV010000125.1 GCA_023441725.1 Actinomycetes bacterium
GCTTTATCTCTTACGCGCAAGGAAACGGGAATCTTGGAATACCTGATGCTTAATCAGGGGCGTCCGGTAAGTCAAGAGGAGCTTATCGAGCACGTTTGGGATAGCAGCGTGAACAGCTTTAGCAACGCAATCCGCGTTCACATCTCGTCACTCCGCAAAAAGCTACGCATCGCTTTGGGGTACGACCCGATTCGCAATCGGATTGGAGAGGGCTACGTTATGGAGGATAGCGAATGAAAAGGTTTTCGCTGCAATGGCGCATAACGATTATGACGGCACTGCTCACGTGTGCAGCATGCGTGCTGACAAACTGCCTGGTCGGCTATACGGGCATGCGCTACATGGATGCCATCGGCAGTGACATCTCGGCCCTTAGCGCAGCCGGCGTAGATGCACCTCAGGCGTTTGACCCAACGAAGGGGAGTCTCGATGACGAGGTCACGATCGTCGTAAACGACGCACAGGAGTCTTTTGGCACGACAGCCTGGTACATCACGGCTGGAGTCACACTCCTTGGCGGCGCGCTGGCATACTTTGTGAGCGGCCGTGCACTCAAACCGCTACGGGCTTTTGCAGCCCAGGTTGAGCGTGTGCAGCCTGACAACCTAAGCGAAATCAGACTCAATGAAGATGTGCCCACCGAGCTACAACGATGCAGCGCCTCTTTCAACGACATGATCACTCGTCTTGGCGAAGGATTCTCTGCACAGCGTCAGTTTACCGGCAACGCCGCACACGAGCTGCGCACCCCGCTCGCCCTTATGCAAGCACAGATTGAACTATTCATCTCCGAGCACTCCGGTCTGCAACCCGAAACAGCCGAGCTGCTCGGCCTGCTACAAGAACAAACCGAGCGCATGTCTCGAATGACCAAGGTATTGCTCGAGATGAGTGAGCTCCGCAGCGTTCCTTGCGAGGACGATGTTGAACTCGGCCCCCTGTCCGAAGAGGTCCTCACCGACCTTGCGCCACTTGCCGAAAATAAGGGCATAGCCCTCAATTGTGCTGGAGACGCTTTAGTAATCGGAAGTGATACGCTCCTCTACCGGCTGGTGTTTAATCTGGTCGAAAACGCCATCCGTTACAGCCGCTCCGGCTCGACTGTCAACGTCTCCATCTGCGACAACGACAGCCACGTGATCCTGCGAGTCAAAGATGAGGGCCCGGGAATACCCAAGCAGTACCGAGAGAGCATCTTCCAGCCGTTCTTTCGTCTAGACAAATCCCGCAGCAGAGCATATGGCGGCGCAGGGCTCGGACTAGCGCTCGTTTGGGAGAGTGCAGCGCTTCACGGTGGCACGGTAGAGGTCGAAGAAAGTTCCGAGAACGGGACCGTGATGCTCGTGACCCTCTCAAAGGGGGCCACCACGTGATCCGACTGTCCAGGAATCCCACTCGACATTGTGAAACGCGTCCCAAAACTTGGACATGAGAAATGGGAGAGAGTTCGCATCTATGCCGAGGACGAAGTCCTGGCGGGGATTCAGGATGCGCAGAGGAAGCTTGCGGCAGAAAACCCCGACAGAGTCGTGACCGTCGGCGGCAACTGTATGGTGTCGCCTGCCCTCTTCGATTACCTGCACGGGAAATACGAGAACGTTGGAATCGTCTGGATCTATGCGCATCCGGATGTATCCACGCTGAATGATGGCTACCCCAACGCTCACGCCATGGTACTTGGCAGCCTTTTGGAACAGGGTGCACCGCAACTCGTTTCGCGGATGCGGCATCCGGTGTTTAAGCCGAGCGATGTCCTGCATGTCGGGCTACAGCAGCTCCACGACTATCAGGAGGTTTGCTTAAACAAGCATAGGTGTTGCGGTTTTAGCCGATGTCCTCATGGAGGAAAACGACATGCTGGGTCTGTCTGATTAAAGTCCAACAGTTTCCATGAGGCATCTAGCGCGGTAAAAGCTAAAGACCCGGGAGACCCCAAACTGTCAACCATCTTTACGGGTGCAAGGGAAACGGGCAAGACAGCCCCCTCTCGCTCCTATCCGAAACGGCGCTTGAACACGGCTGGATTGCAGCGAATGTCTCCGCCATGCCCGGCATGCTCGAAGATATCATCGAGCACACAAAGGAGGCCGCAGGCCGTTACCTCTCGCAGCCCCATACACGCGTGAGCGGAGTTCAAGTTGGGCAGCGGGGCGGTTTAGCGCGCCAATATAATCAAATCGTGCACTTCCATAGCCTCTCGTCTACGTGGTGTACCGTCGTCTCCCCTTTTATCAGAGTTGGGCGATTTTCAGGCACCCGAGCTGAACTCAAATTGAACTCAACGATGCCTTATCGGTCGAGGGCGTCCTAGCGAGAATATACAGAGGCGCACATTTCGCAGGGAACCTCCCATTCGTTATCATATCGGGATGCTGTCAAGGCAGCGTCAATGCGTTCGACCTACACCTTCTCGCTTTTCGAGGCCTCGTCTGCAGGACCATCGGAATCGATACGGAATCGATCGGCATACCATTCATCCGAAGCAATCACCTTATGGAGCATCTGGAGATGCAGGTCGACATAGTGGCAGAACGCCTTGCCGCATTCCACGAGAGGCGCATTGTTTCTCTCGTTGGGCTCGGCTCCAAAATTAAACTCGACCGCATAGCCCTCCCCAGGCACACCCATGCTCGGCAGAATATCAATGGAGAAGTGGACGAATCCAGACGTCACCTTGTATACATCTTTTACCTTTGGATCGAACTTCTCGAGTAAGTCTTGAAGTCTTCCATCGGACATCTTCTCACCCGAGAAATCTTTCAGCTTGTTCACAGGCACACCTTGAAACGCCTGCTTGAGAAAGTCATCCTGGTCTTCGGCGGCGAACAATGCGAATGTCCGCAGGCAGACTCCAACCTGTGCGCGGAGAAGCTGGGCGACGCAAACAAGATTCCTCGACTCGAGCATGGAGATGAATCCGTCTATCAGTCTCATCGCATACTCAGAGGAGGATGCCAGATATAGATCCCATTGGGTAAAGTCGCCGTTCATGAAGGGAATCACTGCATTGCGCTCGGCGACTCTCAAGGCACTCAGGCTTTGTTCTATTTTCTCAGCTTCTTGTTTGAACTGTTCGCTATCCAAAATGCCCCCAAATGCCGGCTTCTCAACAAATCAAAAAAGCAAGAGAGACAGAGATTAGGTTCCTGCTCCACTGAACCCGCGCTTCCAGTCGAGACACTCCTCCTCGAAAATCTCCCCAGAGTCCCGTCTCTCGCGCCCCTCACGGAACTGTCCATATCAGTGTAGCCAATCCAAGCACAGCCCCACCGCACGGCCCAGTCGCTTCCGGTCCTGCGTGGCCCCGTGAAGGCGGAAGGGCGTGGTTGTCGTCATCGCGCTCCTTTCTCCTCGTACCTTTTTGGGCATGCGTCACGGGCCCCCGCGCGGCGCTGAGAGCGAATCGGCGCAGGCTTGGGGCCAGTTGCGTAGAGGTTGAGGTTCGGGTTTCGCCGGCTTACGCAGCTTGGCGGGCAGAGCGCCCGGGCTCGCTGCGCCTAGGGCGCGGCGGGATCCGCGACGCCGGAGGTGTCGATCTCGCCCAGATTGGCGAGCTGGCTGATGAACGGGATACTCTCGTGTTCGTCCACCTCGACGCCGCCGAGCACGATGGTGCTGTCGCGCGTGTCGATTTGGGTTGTGAACACGGCCGGGTCGAAGCCCGAAGCGATAAAGCCAATGCCCGCAAGGACAACACCCGCGGCAACGAGCCCGCCCGCCACGGCGAGGTAGATCTTCTTCGCGCTGGTCATGGTACTCACTCCTTTCTACGCCGCGAGATGCGCGGCAGCGCCGCCCTTCTCGCCCTTACCCTTCCAGAAGGGCGAGGCGGCCTTCCTCGCCCAGAGCGCCGAGAGGCGCGCAATTTGTTTTGAGGCGGCCCAAGCGCCAGCACCAACGAAGAGCGCCACGCCGACGAGGCCGAGCCCCACGCCCGCCGAGGCGAGGGCGTACGGGAAGTGGCCGATGGTGACGCCGCTTACGGCAAACAGGAGCTCAACTACGCCCACGCCCCCGAGTGCCGCCGCGACGATCCACACGCAGAGCGCCAGCACCCAGATGCAGATATAGACCGTGACGACCACGGCGGCGAAGGCGGCGAGCAGCGGCACCCACACCGGGGAGCCCACGATGGTCAGCACCCACAGCAGCGCGGTGCTGCGCTGGCGCGTCCTCGCGATCGCGCGCGGCACGGCGGGCAGGTCGTCGAGCGTGGCCTTCGCCACCTCGCCGGGCGTGCCCATGGCGGCCACGGCCTCCTCCTCGCTCATACCGTCCTCCATGCGATCGGCGATGGCCTCCGCATAGAACGCCTTGGTCTCCTCCACCTGCTCGGCCGGCAGGCAGGCGAGCAGCTCGCCCAACCGGCCCAGAAACTCATCACGCGTCATGGTGCGCCCCCTCAACGTATGCGTAAATCTCCCGTACGGACGGCCACTCGGCCAGGAACTCCTCGATGCGCGCTCGCCCGTCGTCCGTGATGCGGTAGTACCGGCGCAGCCGCCCGTTGTGCTCGGCGGAGCGCGCCGTGATGCACCCGGCCTTCTCCAGGCGCTTGAGCAGCGGGTAGAGCGTCGACTCCGTGAGCCCCATGCTCGCCGGTACGTCCTTCACGATCTGGTAGCCGTAGGACTCCTCGCCGGAGACGGCCGCGAGCACGCAGGCCTCCAGGAAGCCGCGCTTCATCTGTGCCTCCATCCGCACACCTCCTCTCGTCATATACTATGCTATACACACTATACGATGCAAGGTATTAGACGTCAACTCTCATCGCGAAGATTCTCCGGCCCCTGCGCGCTGCGAACGTGATGTCGCGGGGCGGTTGGCATTATGCATGAAACGTCAAGTAACGCTCTTTTGATCCACTTCCACTCGGCCCCATTCGCCTTGCACAACGCCCCCTTTCAACCTTGGGTTCAAGAGAGCCGCTAGGCTGGACGTGCCGGACGGTAAAGTCCTGGACGCCATGGTGGACTTCTCCGATGTCAGGGGGGGTCATAGGTCTACGCCGATGGAGGCCCACGTACGCGGCAGGGCTCGCCCGTCACCGCTGGTCGCCGGACGGCCGCCACGCCTCGCTCGCCAACGCACAGGCAACAGCAGCAGTCCAGCGCTGGCTGGAGACGCCGGAATGCCCAGAAGATGCGTTTCCCATCGCTGCGACAGAGCTTTTTGCAGGGGTGGCAATTTTTCCGAATGCCAAGGTCAGCTAGGCTTCGGTAGCCACCTTGGGAGCATCGACAATAGACTCTTCCTTTATACGTTCGGCATAATCGTAGGCGATACCAACAAATTCCAGTCCCGAGCAACAGGAGTACAATTGCTGCATTGTTGCCACCTGATGGGAGATGGAAGATGGACTGCGATGGCTACCCGCGCATTCCCATGCCGTTGATGTGCACCGCCTTTGTGCCGGGGCAGATTGACGCTGCGGTTGCAGGCATTTCCGACCCCAATTCGCGCGCCATTGCCACAGCAGAAGCGCTGTACTTTCGCGGGCAGGCCACCCTCGCTGCCAAGACGGCGCGCCCCTATCTTGACGCCACCGATCCCGCACTGCGCTATTCCGCATGCTTTATCTGCGGATACGCCAGTCTGTCGCTCAACCGTATCGCCGACGCCCGCCGGTGCCTTGCTGGCATCCTCGATACGCCGGCCGACGAGGAATCGCCCGCCATCCACGCCACGCATATCCTGTTCGCCTCGGCCGCGAGCGTCCTGCTGCACTTGCCTTCCCCGTATTCTGCCGAAGAGTTTTATCCACTTGCGGCGCATCTACCCGAAGGCCTGCGCCTGTTCGCCAGCTATGTGATGGCGCACGCTTTATACCTGCGCGGCGAATACGGCCGCAGCCTGGGCATGGCGGAAAACGCCCTGATCATGAAACAGGGAAGTTATCCCATCTCGGAGCTGTTCCTGCACCTGTCGGCTTCCATGGCCTGCATGAGCCTCAAGGACATCGACGCCGCAAAAGCACACTTCGGAGCCGCTTGGGACATTGCGCGCCCCGACGGCCTTATCGAACTCATTGGCGAGCACCACGGCCTTTTACAGGGGCTCATCGAGGCGTGCCTAAAAACGCAATACCCTGACGACTTCGCGCGCATCATCGAGATCACGTACCGCTTCAGCTACGGCTGGCGGCGCATCCACAACCCCGATTCGGGCGAGGACGTAGCCGACGATCTAACGACCACGGAGTTCACCATGGCCATGCTCGCCTGCCGTGGGTGGACCAATGCCGAAATCGCTCGTCATATGGGTGTGTCGCCGGGCACCGTTAAAAATCGCCTATCCGGCGTATACGCAAAGCTTGGCATCGGCACACGCGCCGAGCTGGTCGCGCATATGTTGCGTTAGCGACCGGGCTGCCAAGCACATCGAACGCGTTCCGGAACCCGGCGCTTCGCTCGATCAAATTGGAGATTTTGGCCATCGAACGGCACCACCGCCACGGGGCACCTTCTCGCAAAGACAGCAACGCTCCCCTTACGGCAGCCGCTGCAGCACTCGCCGCGGCAGGCGCCGGCCTCGTCGCCTACAGCACCCGCCGCACGGCGCTCGAAACCGACACCGCCAATGAGGTCAATTCGGATAGGCCTCGCTAGCTTCTAGTTACTTTTGTGAGAGACGCCGACTCGGCTCATCGAATATCAAAATGGGCTGGCCCGATAACTCGGAGCCAGCCCTGAGTCGCCTGACATGGGAATCACAGCGCTACTTGAGCTTTAGCGCCTCCATCATGGGCACGGCGGCGTCCCAGTCAATCTTCCAGCCGATCGACACACGGACGGTCTCGCCCGTCGCGGGAGCCGTCGCAAACAGCGTATGACCGTTGTCGGGACCGGTAAAGCGCAGCCACGTTATGCCGTTGTACTCGACCTGGTCGGTTGTCGTCTCCTTGTCTTCGTAGACCTGCTCCAGGCTCGCAACTTCTTCCTCCGGCGAGCGCGGGAAGATGCTGATGTTCAGGCGTCCTCCAGTCTCGTCGTGGAAGAAGTTTGCCTTTTCGTGCTCTTCGTTGGACGAATCCAGCGTGTACCCATCGGCGGCCTCGATACTGTACGATGCGCAGTCGATGCCCGTTAAATCTGCCTTCTCGCCAGAATCGGCCGCGCCGCCGGCCGCCTTGAACTCCTTGGTCTCACATCCCGTGGTGTCAAAGTGCATGGCCTCATGATTCTTGGCGGGGGCGTAAGCGTCTACGAACTCGACAGTGATGGGCCCGTAGTACGCCGTCTTGGGCGCCCAGAAATACACGTACTCAACGGTCTCGCCCGGGCCGATATCTGGCCTCTCGGAAAGGTCAATTCCCTTGTGCAGATCATCGGGAGCCTCGCTTGCGACGTAGTCGAGCACGGCCGCCTTGCCGGAAGTAAACAACGGGTCACCCGCCTCAAGATCGCCCTGGGCAGCATGCACGTTAAAGGAACTGAACGTCCTGTTCTTTGTGTTGTTGTTGGTAATCTTGATGTGCAGGTAAAAGCCGTCCTGCAGCTTGGCATCGCCGCGATAGAACGTACCGTGAGCCACCGACTCATAGGTAATGCCTGCCACCTCGACCGTCTGCGACTCATAGGCCTTGGCCTTCTTGGACTTCTCCTGCACGGGTGCGCTCCCGCCCGAGCTGCCAGCCGAACCGCTCGGCGCGCTACTGCCGCAGCCTGCCACCGTACACGCCAACACAGCCGAAAGCGTCACGGTGGGAATTCCTAACAGCAGCTTCTTCGTCATGGGCTTCATCATCCTCACCGCTTCTTTCGGCTTGCAGCTCATCCGTTGCCCGAGTCCCAAGTCGACTCCGTGGCATCGGCTTCCACTATGAGCGTATGGCAAGAAGCAGCGCCGGCGAAGTGACCCGTGGCCCAACTAGCAACCGCCCAGCATCCCCTATGGACCAAAAAGACTTGTATACGCACGCCCTCGGCCCATAAAATGAGACGCCTGTCCCAATGTTCGATTTGAGCCATCCACGCGGCACTTTTCGACAAACGTATCCAGCCGCAAACAAAATGAAGCGGGCTCATCCGTCTTCAAACTTACTCGGGCAGAAACGAGTAAGTGGAATTCATCGGTAAGGAGCGTGGGCTCACCCGCATTATTAAGAAGACCCTCAAGGCGCCCGAGCAGCGCAATGATTTAGATAGGCGTCCACCGCCCGCTATTCGACATCCGACCCCTCCCCCATCAGCCATCGGGCGAGGTCGACCACCTTAATCCCCTCATAATCAACAGCCTCGTGCTTTGTTCGCGCAATGACCATCTTGGGATACGCATCACGTATCGCAAGCAGAGGTGCCACTTCGCGCTCAAAGGTCTCCTGACGCGAAATGTCATCGCTAACTTGGATATACACACGTTCATCGCGACGAATTGCCACAAAGTCGATTTCCTTCTTATAAAGCACCCCGACATAGATTTCCCAACCGCGTCTTAGGAGCTCTAAAGCGACCATATTTTCATATACATGCCCGAAGTCGAGTTTTTTAGTGCCCAGTTTTGCATATCTGATTGCATGATCCGATAAATAGTATTTATCACCCGAAGTGAGGTACTTTTTACCGCCTACGTCATAGCGGCGAACTCGATAGAACGCGAAGGCCTGGCATAAATATCCAAGGTACTGGGCGAGCGTTGCCACGGAAACGCGCGTGCCGGCAGCGTCCAGCGCGGCCGCAATTCCGCTAACAGAAGATATGTTACCGATATTGTCCATTAGGAAATCGCATGCACGTTCTAGTTGCACCTTGTTACGAACCCCATGCTTTTCTTCCACATCACGCAAAACCAAGACATCTAGCACGTTCGCAATATATCGATAGCGAGCTCGCTCGCTAGGATACAAATAAGAGCCAGGCATTCCGCCCTCTCTTAAATAGCGGTCAAGCGCTTCGTCTGGGTTATGAATTTCGTGATACGTCGAAAACTCAAGCAAGGAAAACGGGAATACTTCGACCTCATATGTCCGCCCGCGAAAAAGCGTCGCCAAGTCACTCGAAAGCAAGAAAGCATTGGAGCCAGTAACGTAGATATCGTATTTACCCGATGCATGAAGGCTATTGACCGCTTTTTCGAACCCAACGCAAGTTTGTACCTCATCGATCATCACGATGTTATCGAGGCCCTCGCAATAGCTTTCCTCAACGTAGCGATGCAATGCTCGAAAATCCGTTAGTTCCTCGAATTCGAGGAGATTGAAATTGATACGGATAATATTGGCATCGGGGTCGGCCTCACGAATGCGATCGGCAAGAGCTTCCAGTAGAACAGATTTGCCGCACCTACGAATGCCGGTAATCACCTTGATGTCCGGCGTTCCCTTAGCGCCAAGAAGCGCTTCCATATATTGAGGACGTTCGATAATCTTCATATCTTCACCGCTCTATTAAATAAAAGCTCTCCTGATTCGTTTTCATTTAGTATATATCTGATTCTGCTAAAGGAAATCAAATATTTATTGATTTGATTCAGCTATTTCTCCCAATAGCTTAACATCAGTCGATATATCACGAACGATTGTTCGATGGATTTCGTGTTGGTTGGAATCGCTCATGGGCTGGGCTATGCTACCTTGACTATCTATATGACTAAAACGCAGCAAAGGAGCACCGAGAGAGCGAGTATGGCAAAAAACACCGCAAACTATGGTAACGACAGTATCCGCCAGCTCAAGGACGAGGAGCGCGTACGCCTGCGCCCCGCCGTCATCTTTGGCTCGGACGGACTCGACGGCTGCGCGCATGCCGCCTTCGAGATCCTGTCCAATGCCGTTGACGAGGCGCGCCAGGGCTACGGCAAGCTCATCACCCTTACCGCCTTTCGCGATGGTTCCATTCAGGTAGAGGACAACGGCCGCGGCTGCCCGCTCGACTGGAACCCCTCCGAGAAGCGCTTTAACTGGGAACTCGTCTTTTGCGAGCTCTACGCCGGCGGCAAATACAACAATAACCAGGGCGGCGACTACGACTTCTCGCTCGGCACCAACGGCCTGGGCTCGTGCGCGACCCAGTACGCCTCCGAATACATGGACGTCACGGTTTGGCGCGACGGCAACAAGTACTCTCTGCACTTTAAGAAGGGCAAGGTTGTCGGCGCCAAGAAGAAGGCACTCGAGATTGAGCCCAGCGACGAGAACCGCACCGGCACCACTATCAAGTGGCGCCCCGATCTTGAGGTCTTTACCTCAATTAGCATCCCCCACGATTGGTATCGCGAGACCATGCGTCGTCAGGCCGTGGTCAACGCCAACGTGACCTTCCGCCTGCGCATTGAGGGCGACGATGGCGAGTTTTCCGAAGAGGACTTTTGCTACCCCAAAGGCATCGAGGACTACGTGCTCGAAAAGGTCGGTACCGACTATCTCACCGAGCCCTTCTTTATCGAGGCCGACCGTCGCGGTCGCGATCGCGAGGACCTGCCCGACTACAACGTAAAGATCACCGCGTGCATGTGCTTCTCGCGCACCTTCATGATGCAGGAGTACTACCACAACTCATCGTGGCTCGAGAACGGAGGCTCGCCCGAGAAGGCTGCCCGCAGCGCCCTGACCAGCGCCATCGATGCCTACATTAAGCAACAGGGCAAATACAACAAAAACGAGAGCGGCATTAAGTGGCAGGACGTCCAGGACTGCCTGGTGCTGGTGACCAACTGTTTCTCCACCCAGACGTCCTACGAAAACCAGACCAAGAAGGCCATCAATAACCGCTTTATCCAGCAGGCCATGACGGCCTTCTTTAAGGAGCGCCTCTCGACCTACTTGATCGAGAACAAGGACGCCGCCAACAAGATTATGGAGCAGGTGCTCATCAACAAGCGCTCGCGCGAGAACGCCGAAAAGACGCGCCAGAGCATCAAGACCAACCTGCAGCAAAAGACCGACATGGCCAACCGCGTGCAGAAGTTCATCGACTGCCGCTCCAAGGACAAGAGCCGCCGCGAGATCTACATCGTAGAGGGCGACTCGGCAGCGGGCGCCATTCGCACGTCGCGCGATGCCGAGTTCCAGGGCGTTATGCCCGTCCGCGGTAAGATCCTCAACTGCCTGAAGGAAGACTATCCGCGCATCTTTAAGTCCGACATCATCATGGACCTTATGCGCGTGCTGGGCTGCGGTGTGGAGATCAAGGACAAGCGCATCAAGAACCTTGGTGCCTTTGACCTGGACAACCTCAACTGGAACAAGGTCATCATCTGTACGGACGCCGACGTCGACGGTTATCACATCCGCACGCTCGTGCTCACCATGCTCTATCGCCTGGTGCCCACGCTTATCGACGAGGGCTACGTCTATATCGCCGAATCGCCGCTCTACGAGATCAACTGCAAAGAGAAGACCTACTTTGCCTACACCGAGCTCGAGAAGAACGGCATCCTCAAGGAGATTGGCGACCAAAAGTGCTCCATCAACCGCTCCAAGGGTCTTGGTGAGAACGACCCGGACATGATGTGGCTCACCACCATGAACCCCGAAACGCGTCGCCTGATCAAGGTGGAGCCCGAGGACGTCACCAAGATGGAAACCATGTTCAACCTGTTGCTGGGCAACGACGAAGCGGGCCGCAAGCGCCATATCTCCGAGCACGGCAAGGAATACCTGGACCAGCTGGACCTGCAGTAGCAGCAAATCGATAACGACGGCCCATAAGAAGTTCAAGAGGATATCGTGGCAAAGAAGAAGACGAAGAACCAGCCAAAGAAAAAGCAGGTCAACGCCGAGAACGTCATCGGCCTGCACTCCGAGGTCACCGACCAGCCGATCACGCAGACGCTCGAGGTCAACTACATGCCCTACGCCATGAGCG
>JAEZNV010000016.1 GCA_023441725.1 Actinomycetes bacterium
GTGTCGCCCTTAAAGCCCGGGTCGGTCTGGACGATGGTGGTCTCGATGAACATCGGCGGGGTCACGCCCATGAGCTCATCGTCGGCGAAGAGCAGCTGGCAGATATCGTTCTCGCGCAGCCACTTGGAGTTCTCGCCCACCATGTCCTCGGGAACGGGAACCTGCTCATAGGTCTCATTGTCCATGAAGATGTAGTCGGCGCCATCGTTGTAGAGGTACTGGAACTCACGGGTGGTGAGCATGACGCTCTCGAACTTGGTGCCGGCGTTGCAGGTGTTCTCGACGACGCGGCCGCTCTTGATGTCGCGGGTCTTGTAGCGCACGAACGCGCCGCCCTTGCCCGGCTTGACATGCTGGAACTCGACGATGGTGTAGACCTTGTCCTTAATGCGGAGACCGAGGCCGTTCTTGAAGTCGGCGGTAGAAATGGTAGGCATAGCGACCTTTCTTGTTATGGGCAGAACGCACAAGCGTCCAAATTACATACGACCGAAATTATACACTTGCAGACGGCGCCTGCAGCGAGCGCATAAAAAGAGAACGCGGGGCGTCCGAATTGCTCCGGACGCCCCGCCCCAAAAAATCAATCGAAATGGGCTAGCAATCGATGATGTGCAGGTCGTGCGGGGTCTTGGTGAAAGGCTCGTAGCCGTTCTCGGTGACCACGCCGTAGTCCTCCAGGCGCACGCCGCCCACACCGGGCAGATACACGCCGGGCTCCATGGTGATAACCGAGCCGACCTCGATGGTGTTCTTGCTGCGGTTGAAGTTGGGCAGCTCATGGATGTCGATACCCACGCCGTGGCCCAGACCGTGGTTGTAGTAATCGCCATAGCCGGCATCGCCGATGATCTTCTTGGAAAGCTTGAAAATGTCATTGCCCTCGACGCCCGGATGGATGGCGGCGACGCATTCCTCGTGCGTACGGCGCACGAGCGCGTACAGATCGAGCTGCTCCTGGGTAGGCTCGCCCATCACGACGGTGCGCGTCATGTCGGAACGATAATCGCAGTAGCCCGCGCCGTAATCCATGAGGACGAAGTCGCCCTTCTCGATCACGCGGTCACTCGGCACGGCGTGCGGGTTGGCGGTGTTGGGACCGCTCGCCACGATGGAGCCGAAGGCCAGGCTGTCGGCGCCGTTGGCGAACATAAAGTTATCGAGCTCGTTGCGAACCTGCTTCTCGGTCATACCGGGCTTAATAAAGCCGAGCATATGCTGGAAGGCGGCATCGGTGATCGACTGTGCATGGCGCATGAGCTCGATCTCCTCGGCGTCCTTGATGGCGCGCATCTTGCGGATGTCATCATGCATCAGCGGCAACATGCAGGCGACGGAACGGTCCTCCAGACCACGCTGAATACCCTGGTAGAAGTTGATCTGCATGTCGTCCTCGACGGCGCAGACGCGGCACTTGTTGGCCGCGATCTTGCCGGCGACCCAACCGGGGATGGTGCCCTCGTCCATATCGTAGACCCAAGGGCTGCCGGCGGGCGTGTTCTCCTCAAAGCTGTTGAGGTAGCGCGAGTCGGTATGGAACAGGCACTGGTCAGCCGTAATAAACGCCGCGTGCGGGAACTCGAAGGTGTAGTCGAAGACGCCCTTCACGCCCGTGAGCCAACGAAGATTGGCCTCGTCGCGTACCACGATAGCGTCGTAGCCGCGCTCGACCATCAGGGCACGGACACGTTCGATACGACCGGCAGGACCGGCAGCAAACTCAGACATGCAGATTCCTTTCTTGTTGTCTCAAAAAGTGCGGGACGGGTCTCAACCGAACGTCGGAATCGCATGCGAACCGCAACCGATTGGAAACCCGTCCCTCAACATGATACGAAAGACGATGGATGTCAATAAATCTTAGAGAAGTTCTTTGCGAGAAGCCAAGTAGGCGTGAGCATGGCGCTCAAGAACCTCGTCCTCAACGCTCGTTAGACGAATGGCGCCGAGCGCCGCGGGCAGCGGCAACATGCTGCGGTTCGAGCGGGCGAACTGCTGCTTACGGAACTCCTCGATAAACGCCGTGGGCTCCAGGTCGAAGGCAAGCTCCTCGATGCCAAAGTCCTCCAGGCAGTCATCGACCTCAAAAACGTAATCGATATCGAAGTCGCAGGCATCATGTGCTAGGCGCGCCTCAAAACGCATGCCCTCGGACAACAGCTGGTAGGCAGGGACCTGAGAAGCGGCATCGCCCAAGCAGGCGCGCAGGGTACGCTCCCCCATCTTGCCAAAATCGAGCGCATGGCGGGCGCTCGGGTTCGTAGCCATCAGTACGTCCTTGCGGGCAGTCTGAGACCACTGAACGGCATTGACGAGCGCGACCTCCTCGCCCGCGAGAATCTCGGGGACGGTCTCGGTAAACTGATTCCAACGGGACTTGCTGCTCGAAAGCATGGTGCCAACAAGTACCGCATAGCCAAGCTTGAGGTCCTCGGGGTCCGTCTCGCGAACAAGGTCGAGGTCACACACGACCAAGCCCGGCTCGGGACGGAACGCGATAGCGGGAAGCGCATTCGCCGACGAGGCGACGAGCGGCTTCATAGTCGTCGCGACCGTGAGCATGGCGTCGAGCGTCGTCGGCAGCAAGGCACACTCGGTGCGACCGCACCACTGATTGGCACACCAGCAAACGACCGAGCAGGTTGCGACATCGCCAACGGCAACAACGAGATCGTCGCAGGTAATGCCGTTAGCTGACAGGGCGCCAAAGACGGTATCGGCATCGGCCAGCGTAGCGCCGGCAGGAGAAACCTCGAGGGCGAGCAGCGACACGGCAAACCCGGCGTCGACCAGCGCATGCTCGACGACCTCGCCAAAACGCTCGGATGTGGCGTCGTTCCAAACCACCATCGCGCGCTTAGGCTTGCCCACAGCCGAGGCAAACATGCGCGACAGTTCCTCAAACGCGCCAAGACCGACGCGGACATCGACACTGCGGTTTTGGAAATTGATAAGTTGACGGCGAATCATAGCAGCCCACGCTCCAAAAGCATCTCGGCACAAAGGTAGGAAACGTCCTCGAAGGACTTGTTGCGAATATCAAGGGTAATATCGGCGGCCTGGCGATACAGCGGACGGCGATGCTCAAACAGGCGCGCAGCATGCTCGGGCGAGCGGAAATCGGG
>JAEZNV010000038.1 GCA_023441725.1 Actinomycetes bacterium
GAAAGACACTCGCATCGTCGGAGGTATCGAAACCCACGAGCAAGTTGTCGTTATGCACATTGGGTAAATCGCCCAGGACCTGGGCGAGGGCTCCGGGAGCCAACTTAGCGGCTCAACCGCTCGCGGCAGTCATAGACGTGAGCCTTATGGTGTCCTTAGCCATACGAACCCCCTTCCAACAAATCAACGACTTTAAGTATACGCGCCAGGCACGCTTCCCAAGAGACCGCCGACGGCTCGAACGTCGAAGGCGGAGCCGCAAGTGCCCGCGCGATAGCATCTGCCAGTGAACGCTCAAACAACGGAAGGTCGGCCGCCACAGGCGTGTCGACATCCGTCATACGCGGCGACGCCACCCACGTCACGGGAGCACCGGGAAGCATCGCCTCCATCCAGGGACGAACGCCGGGCAAATCGGTCGCCACAACTTTGCAGCCGCACGCGAGGGCCTCGATCGTCACGAGCGGCAGACCCTCGTAAAACGAAGGCAGCACAAAGACGTCGGAACTGCGGTAGGCACGCACGAGCCCATCGCTATCCAGGCGCCCCGCCAGCGTCACCGGCACATCCGAGGCCGCGGCCAAGCGCTCGATACGCGCGTACTCGGCATCGTCCCCGCGACCGCCCACAAGTACCAAGCCAGATGGGCGGACGTCATCGTCAATCGGCAATGACACGGCTCGAACCAGCGACTCGACGCCCTTTTTAAAGCAAATCTTGCCCACGTACACAAGCGATCCCGGCTGCCTCGCTACGCTTGCGTCGCGGCAGAAGACGCGATGGTCGTAACCCGTCCCAATCACATGGATGCGATCGGCATCGACGCCGCATACCAGGCCAATCTGCTCAGCCTGCTCAGCATGGAGCGCAAAGACGGCATCGAGCCGACGAACCGCACGTACGATGCGATCGCGCTCGAGCGCATGCGAACGCAGCTGGCGCAGGTCGGTCGAATGGCACACGGCAACAACCGGCACGCCCCGGACGCACTCGCGCGCCAATGCGGTCACCAGATACAGGTGATGGCAGAGCACCAGATCGGGCCGAAACTCAGCCACCGCCCAATCGATTGCAGCAGCAAATGCCCGCTCAAATGCCTTGAGCATCGAAGGCGTCAGGTCACGATAGCGTGTAGAGGGATAGGGCATGACATCGGACATACCGCAGATGGGAAACGGCAGCTCGGGCGACTCGAACGGTACGGCAAACACGGCAGCACGCCGGTCCAGCTCGCCTTGGGTATCACCCGGTGCCGCGCCGCAAAGCACGGCGGCGCGATGTCCCGTCTCAATCTGTTCGCGCACGAGCGCGGCAAGGTAGGTGCCGCTGCCAGTGCTATCTGGTTTTTGTGCCGAGATATTGAGGATGCGCATGCGCGGTACACCCCTAGGCCAAGGCGGCGGCGCGGATAGCCGCGCCGATGGCACCGGCAAAGCGAGCCTGGGGCGAGGTGGTGACCGGCGACCCCAGCAGCGCGGCCAGCCGCTCCACAACGTAGGCGTTTTCGCACAGACCACCGGTCAGATAGTACGGGGCGCCCGCTGCCTGCCCGGCCATAGTGGCCACGCGCGACACGACACTCTCGATCACGCCGCGCGCAATGTTCTCACGCGGCTCGCCACGACCGATCAGGCTGATGACCTCACTTTCGGCAAACACCGTGCACATGCTGCTGATCTTGGTAGGCTCGCCGGAACGCGCCAGGTCGGCCATCTGCTGCTGGGAAATGCCTAGGCGGTCGGCCATGATCTCCAAAAAACGCCCCGTGCCGGCAGCGCACTTGTCGTTCATGGTGAACTTGGCCACGCGGCCGCCCTTGAGTTGGATGACCTTGGTATCCTGGCCGCCCACGTCGATCACCGTGCCCTGCTCGCCAAACAGGCGAACCGCACCGACACCGTGGCAGGTGATCTCGGTCACGACCTTGTGTGCATAGGGCACGGCGACACGGCCGTAGCCAGTCGCGACCACGCGAGCATCTTCGGTCGTCACGTCATAGCCGGCCGCTGCAAGTGCCCCGCGCAGCCGCTCGGAAGCATCGACCGAGGAGAACCCGGTTGGCTGCACGCACGTCCACGCCACCGAACCCTCCCCGTCGACCACAGCAGCCTTAGCCGCCGTAGACCCGATATCGATCCCGATCCCTATCATGGCTCTCTCCCAATCTAAACATCAAAGGTAGCGGCGCGTTCAGGCGCCTTGGCTCTAGGTTTCTCAGGTGCCGGAGGTTGCCCCGAAAGAGGAGCGCCGCGTACTTTGGTACGCAAGCGACGGTTTGAGGGGCAAGATCCGGTGCCTGAGGAAGCTAGAGGGTTTCGATGAAGGCGGCGATGCGCGTCTCGATCTGGCCCATGTCGCCATTGCTGTAGTCGGTCTCGATCTTCATATACGGAATACCCGCACCCTCGACGGCCTCCTGCATGCGCGCGCTCTCAACGTTGAAGGTGTGGCAGGCCTGTAGCACGCTCTCCACCACGCCATCGACATGATACTTCTCGCACATGGCCAGCGTGTTTTCCATACGACCGTCGTTGGGCGTCATGACCGAGCAGTTGATGTCCAGGTAGCGGTCGGCGATGGAGCGCAGGATATCGGGAGCCTCCGGATCGATCATCATGGCCGCCGTGCGCTCGCCCGAGCAGTCGTCCATGCACACGACCACGCCGCCGTTGGACTCGATGGTGCGACCGATCTTGTTGATCACGCCGCCCACCGGGCAGCCGGTGATCAGGATGCGCTTGGCATCTGCCGCGACCGGGCGCTCGCCCGCGTCGTAGGCCTCGCGCAGCTTGGCAACCTTTTGCTCCAGCTGCT
>JAEZNV010000069.1 GCA_023441725.1 Actinomycetes bacterium
GTGGCCAGGAAAAGTGCGATCAGGCTATTGCCGAGAACGCCGAGTTTGCCCAGTGGGCCGCCAAGGAGCGTCGCGATAACGACAACCACATGATCGCCGCCATGTTTGGCGGTCACGCCACCTTTACGCTTTCGGACGAGACCATGGATAAGATGGCCGAGGCCAACAATGGCCTGACCGGCTTCCACATCCACGTGTGCGAGGGCATGAACGATGTGTGGGACTCCCGCCTCAACCGCGGCGGCATCAGCCCCGTCGAGCGCCTGCTGCAGCACAACCTGCTCGGTCCCGACACCATGCTCGGCCACTGCATCCACGTGACGCCCGCCGAGATGGATATCGTCAAGGAGTCCGGCACCTGGCTGGTTAACAACCCCGAATCCAATATGGGCAACGCTGTGGGCTGCGCCCCCGTGCTCGAGTTCTTCCGCCGCGGCATCCCCGTGTGCATGGGCACCGACGCCTACACTCACGATATGCTCGAGAGCCTCAAGGTCTTCCTGATCATTCAGCGCCACAACGCCGCTATGCCCAACGTGGGCTGGTGCGAGGCCATGACCATGCTGTTCGAGAACAATGCCAAGATGGCGAGCAAGTACTTCGATCGCAAGCTTGGTGTGCTCGAGGCCGGCGCTGCCGCCGACGTCATCGTTATGGACTACAAGCCTTTTACGCCGTTGAGCGAGGAGAACATCGACGGCCACATGCTCTTTGGCATGATGGGCAAAAACTGCCGCACCACCATCATCAACGGCCGCGTCCTGTACAAGGATCGCGAGTTCGTTGGCATTGATGAGGACAAGATCAACGCGTGGACCATGGCCGAGTCCAAGAAGCTCTGGAGCACGCTCAACGATCGCGCCTACTAATTACAAGTAGATTCGCGCGCGTCGGATGTTTCGCCGCATCCGACGCGCGTTTAGGCGACCTCCGCGGGGTCGCCGGCGCTGTGCTAGCGCTACACCGTATTTGCGCCCGCCGCGCGGTCTCGCCGGGCGTTACAGAGAGGAGCTCACTATGAGCGACATCATGAGGCCGATCCCGTTTTCGCAGCTGATGAACTGGATCATCGAGGAGCACAAGACTCAGGGCGCCGTCTTTGGCGTGCGCAAGATGGTCACGACCAACCAGGAGGGCGCGCTTCCCATTTTTGACGAGCGCATCGAGACTCCGTTTGGCCCGGCCGCCGGCCCCAACACGCAGCTTGCCCAGAACATCGTGGCATCCTACGTGGCCGGTTCCCGCTTCTTTGAGCTCAAGACCGTTCAGGTTATGGACGGCGAGGAGCTCTCCAAGTGTGTGAACAAGCCCTGCATCGTGGCGCAGGACGAGTGCTACAACTGCGAGTGGTCGACCGAGCTCGAGGTTCCGCAGGCCTTTGCCGAGTACGTGAAGGCATGGTTTGCCTGCCACCTCATCGCTCGCGAGTACGGCCTGGGCAGCCCGGACGGCTTTGTCTTCAACATGTCCGTGGGCTATGACCTCGAGGGCATCAAGAGCCCCAAGGTCGACGCCTACATCGAGGGCATGAAGGACGCCAGCGGCTCCGAGGTTTGGAATGAGTGCCGCACGTGGGCGCTCGCTAACCTGGACAAGTTTGAGCATGTTGACGCCGCGTTTGTCGAGTCCATCCCGGCGCGCGTCTCCAACTCCATCACCGAGTCTACCCTGCACGGCTGCCCGCCGGCCGAGATCGAGCGCATCGCGACCTATCTGATCACCGAGAAGGGCCTCAACACCTACATCAAGTGCAACCCCACGCTGCTGGGCTATGAGTTTGCACGTCAGCGCCTCAACGAGCTGGGCTTTGACTACATCGTCTTCGATGACACGCACTTCCGCGAGGACCTGCAGTGGGCCGATGCCGTGCCCATGTTCGAGCGCCTGATTGCCCTGTGCGCCGAGCGCGGCCTGGAGTTCGGCGTCAAGCTGACCAACACGTTCCCCGTCGACGTGACGAGGGACGAGCTACCTTCCACCGAGATGTACATGTCCGGCCGTTCGCTGTTCTCGCTGACCATCGAGGCTGCCCGCCGCATTACCGAGCAGTTTGACGGTAAGCTGCGCATCAGTTACTCCGGTGGCGCCACGGTCTACAACATTCGCGCCCTGTATGATGCCGGCATTTGGCCCGTCACCCTGGCGACCGACGTGCTCAAGCCCGGTGGCTACGAGCGCTTTAGCCAGATGGCCGGCGAGTTTGCCGATCTGGCCGGCAAGCCGTTCGCGGGCGTCTCTCTCGACGCCGTGACCGCGATCCAGACCGACTCGCTCACCAACCCGCTCTACAAGAAGCCGCTGCGCCCGCTGCCCGACCGCAAAGTCGCCGGCAAGAGCCCGCTTTCCGACTGCTTTACCACGCCGTGCCGCACGAGCTGCCCCATCCAGCAGGATATTCCCGCCTATCTGGCGGCTGTTGACGAGGGCCGCTACGAGGACGCACTCAACATCATCATCGAGCGCAACGCCCTGCCGTTCATTACCGGCACCATCTGCCCGCATCCCTGCGGCCGTGCCTGCGAGCGCGCATTCTACGAGCCCGAGGGCGCCCAGATTCGCGCCAGCAAGCTCAAGGCTGCCCGCGAGGCCATGACCGCCGTGCTGCCCAAGCTGCGCGCCCAGGCCATCGCCAACGACGGCGAGCGCAACGTTGCCGTTATCGGCGGCGGTCCGGCCGGTCTGGCGACGGCGTTCTTCCTGACGCGTGCCGGCGTGCCCGTCACCATCTTTGAGGCCCGCGATTCGCTCGGCGGCGTGGTCCGTCACGTGATTCCTGAGTTCCGCATTGCGAGCGACGATATCTCCCACGACGCAGAGCTCTGCCTGGCCTTTGGCGCCAAGGTGCAGCTCAATGCTCGCGTGGAGTCCATCGAAGAGCTCAAGGCTCGGGGCTTTACCGACGTTGTCGTGGCCACCGGTGCCTGGATGCCCGGTTCCGCCGGCCTGGGCGAGGGTGCCGAGCTCGACGTGCTGGAGTTCCTCGAGGCCGCCAAGAAGGGCGAGAAGCTCGAGCTGGGCGAGGACGTCGTAGTCATTGGCGCCGGCAACACCGCCATGGATGCTGCCCGCGTGGCCAAGCGTCTGGCTGGTGTGAAGAACGTGCGCCTGGTGTATCGCCGCACCAAGAAGCAGATGCCTGCCGACGAGGAAGAGCTCGATCTTGCTCTTGCCGACGGCGTTGAGTTCTGCGAGCTACTGGCGCCCAAGGCACTTAACGGCGCCGTGCTGACCTGCGATGTTATGGAGCTCGGCGAGCCGGATGCAAGCGGCCGTCGCAGCCCCGTCGCCACGGGCGAGACCGTCGAGCTTTCCGCCACCACGGTGATCTGCGCCGTGGGCGAGGGCATCGATGCCAGCCTGTACGACGCCGCGGGCGTCGAGCACGACCGTCGCGGCCGCCTTGCCGCCACCTCCACCGGTGTCGAGGGTGTCTGGGCTGCGGGCGACTGCCGTCGCGGTCCTGCCACCGTGGTTGAGGCTATTGCCGACGCCGCCGAGGTCGCCCGTGCCATCGCCGGCGTGGACTTTAACAAGTACGCCGATTGCAACGAGCAGACTGGCCGCGAGGACACCTGCTACGAGCGCAAGGGGTCGCTGTGCCGCGACAAGCGCAACTGCACCAAGACTCGCTGCCTGGGCTGCGGCTCGGTGTGCGAGGTCTGCTGCGACGTGTGCCCCAACCGCGCCAACGTGGCCATTAAGGTGCCGGGCCTGGCCAAGCATCAGGTCGTTCATGTCGATGGCATGTGCAACGAGTGCGGCAACTGCGCCGTGTTCTGCCCCTACCAGGAGGGTCGTCCCTACAAGGACAAGCTCACCCTGTTCTGGAGCGAGGAGGACATGGAGAACTCCGAGAATGAGGGCTTCCTGGCCGTGGACGAGGACCACTTTAAGGTCCGCGTCGCCGGCACGGTCCGCACCGTCTCGGTCGATGCCGTCAACACCGGTCTTCCCGAGGCCGTCCGCCTGACCATCAGGGCTGTGCGCGACAACTATTCGTACCTTCTTAAGAAATAGGCGAGTCTCTTATGGCCAAATCCATTCAACATAACGTGGCCTACGTTGCCTGCGGAAGCGGCTGTGCTTCCGCAGGCGGCGACGCCCGCTGCAGCGAAGGCTGCATTGGCTGTGGTGCCTGTGTCACGGCCTGCCCCCACGGTGCCATCGCACTGGTCGACGGCGTCGCCCGCGTGGACCGCTCCAAGTGCACGGGCTGTGGCCTGTGCGGCATGGCGTGCCCGCAGCGCGTGATTGCCTTCGTTCCCGGCTACCAGAACATCCTGGTGCGCTGCAACAACACCGATAAGGGCGCCATTGCGCGCAAGATCTGCGACAC
>JAEZNV010000114.1 GCA_023441725.1 Actinomycetes bacterium
GCGACGGCCACAAGATCGCCGTCATCGGCGAGCGCATCAACCCCACCGGCAAAAAGCGCCTGCAGCAGGCCCTACGCGACGGCGACCTGGACTACGTCGTGAGCCAGGGCATCAGCCAGCAGGAGCAAGGCGCCGACATCCTGGACGTCAACGTGGGCCTGCCCGAGATCGACGAGGTCAAGGTCATCCAGCAAGCGACCGAGCAGCTCCAAGGCTCCACGCTGCTGCCGCTGCAGATCGACTCCACCGACCCCGCCGCCGTCGAGGCCGCCGTACGTCGCTACGCCGGCAAGCCCATCATCAACTCGGTCAATGGCAAACAGCAGATCATGGACGAAATCTTCCCGCTGGTCGCCCACTACGGCACCAACGTCGTCGGCCTCACGCTCGACGAGGGCGGCATCCCCGATACCGCCGAGGCACGCTATGCCATCGCCGAGCGCATTGTGGCCGAAGCCGCCCGTTACGGCATCGGCCCGGACCGCATCCTTATCGACTGCCTGGTCATGACCGCCTCGACCAACCAGCGCCAGGCCGAACAGATCCTGCGCGCCATGTCCCTGTGCAAGGAGCGCCTGGGCGTCAAATGCGCGCTCGGCGTGTCGAACATCAGCTTTGGCCTGCCCGCCCGTCCGCTGCTAGGTTCGGTCTTTTTGGCCGCCGCCTTTGGCGCGGGCCTGGACGCCCCCATTATGAACCCGGGCTCCAAGCGCTTTATGGATACCGTCTACAGCTATCGCGTCCTGAGCGTTGAGGACGAGGGCTCGACCGGATACATCGAGCGCTACGCCGACTGGACCGACCCGTATAAGATCGCCGCGAACCCGGCGGCCGCCCAGTCAGCATCGAGCGATGCCGCGCCTACCGCAAGCACCACTGCAATCGCCGATGACGATCCCATCCGCCACATGGTCGTCTCGGGCCGCAAGGGCGAAATCGCAGCCGAGACCGAGCGTCTGCTGGCCAACCACGACGCTATGGACCTCATCAACAATCACTTTATCCCCGCCCTCGACGAGGTTGGCGTCCTCTTTGACCAGGGCAAGTTCTTCTTACCGCAGCTCATGGCCTCGGCCGAGGCCGCGCGCGTGGGCTTCGATACCATCAAACGCCTGATGCCCGCCGGCGAGATTGCCGACAAGGGCAAGATCTGCGTGGCCACCGTCAAGGGCGACATCCACGATATCGGTAAGAACATCGTCAAGATGTTGCTCGATAACTACGGCTACACCGTCTTTGATCTGGGTCGCGACGTCGATCCACAGGAGGTGCTCAAGACCGTCAAGGAGCGTGACATTAAGCTCGTCGGCCTCTCGGCGCTTATGACCACCACCGTCGTTGCCATGGAAGAGACCATCAAGCTGCTTCATGCCGAGGTACCGGGCGTCAAGATCATCGTGGGCGGCGCCGTACTCACCCCCGAATACGCCAAGCAGATCGGCGCGGACTACTACGCCAAGGACGCCGCCGAGAGCGCGCGTATCGCCGAAGAGGTCTTTGGGCAGTAACACAACGGAAACAACCGAGCACCAAAACGTGCCGCACGCGCCACGAGACGTGTGCGGCACGTTAGAATAGATGAGACTATGCTCGTTTTGGCAGATAGGAGCGCAAGGATGGCGATCACGCCTGCAGAAATCGCGGAAACCCGCGGCATGGTTGAGGAGCAGAACCTCGACATCAGGACCATCACCATGGGTGTTTCGCTCATGGGTTGCGGCGACGAGAACCTCGACCGCATGTGCACGAAGATCTACGACCACGTGACGCACACGGCTGAGCACCTGGTCGAGACAGCCGAGAACCTCGAGCGCGAGTACGGTATCCCCATCGTCAACAAGCGCGTCTCCGTCACCCCGGTGGCGCAGATCGCCGCGTGCTGCAAGGATGAGGACCTCACCCCCATCGCGCATGCCCTCGACCGCGCGGCCGAGACCCTCGGCATCGATTACCTGGGCGGCTTCTCCGCACTCGTCCAGAAGGGCATCGGCGACGCCGATCGCCGCGTCATCCAGTCCATCCCGCAGGCGCTCGCTACCACCAGCCGCGTCTGCTCCAGCGTCAACGTCGCCAGCCTGCGCGCCGGCATCAACATGGACGCCGTGCTTATGGCCGCCCAGACCATCATCGACGCCGCTAAGCTCACGGCCGACCAGGACTCCGTCGGCGCTTCCAAGTTTGTCTGCTTTGCCAATATGGTTGAGGACTCCCCGTTTATGGCGGGCGCCGTCCACGGCGGTGGCGAGGCCGACGCCGTCATCAACGTAGGCGTTTCGGGCCCCGGCGTTATGGCCGCAGCCCTGGAGACGCTGCCCGATTCCGCATCGATGATGGAAGTCGCCGAAAAGATTAAGCAGACCGCCTTTAAGATCACCCGTGCCGGCGAGCTCATGAGCCGCGAGGCCGCCCATCGCCTGGGTGTCGAGAAGGGCATCGTCGACCTGTCGCTGGCCCCCACGCCTGCCATCGGCGACTCCGTTGCCCGCATCCTCGAGATCATCGGTGTTGGCACCTGCGGTGGTCCGGGCACGACCTGCGCACTCGCCATGCTCAACGATGCCGTCAAGAAGGGCGGCGTCATGGCCAGCTCCAGCGTGGGCGGCCTCTCGGGCGCTTTTATCCCCGTGTCCGAGGACGCCGGCATGATCGCCGCCGTCGAGGCCGGCGCGCTTTCGCTCGAGAAGCTCGAGGCCATGACTTGTGTGTGCTCCGTCGGCCTGGACATGATCGCCATCCCCGGTGACACCCCGGTCGAGACCATCGCCGGCATCATCGCCGACGAGATGGCTATCGGCGTCATCAACAACAAGACCACGGCCGTGCGCGTGATTCCCGCCATCGGCAAGGGCGTGGGCGACTGCGTCGAGTACGGCGGCCTGTTTGGCCGTGCACCCATCATGCCGGTGAACCCCAACGCCGGCACCGTGCTTGCCCACCGTGGTGGACGCTTCCCGGCACCGCTGAACTCGCTGAAGAACTAGCTGAGGGGGACTGGCGAGGAGCCCCGGGGAGGGCAAATATATAAGGTCGCCTGCTCGGACAGTCCTGACTCGCACGGAGAGCACATTAAGTGCTCTCCGGCTCGTGCGGAACTCGCGATCGACCTTATATGTCTGCCGCCCGGCGGCGGGGCTCCCGCATAACGGGACCTCGGTTGAGTTCTATCCCGGTTGCAGTTGCTTCGCTCCTGCACCACTTGGCTGGTGCGGCGGTTTGGCGTTGGATCGGTTCTTTCTGATATATGCTTGTTGCGGCTCTTCTTTTGGGAGGAGTCGCTTTTTTGTTGCTAGGAGGTTGGCCCGTGGTTGATGGGGAGAATCGTTCTGAGCTGCTTTCCACAGATTGGAACCAGGAGTGGATGCGTCTGCAAGCTGATCGGCGGCGAGCTGATGACTCTTTTGAGTGGGATAAGCGGGCTCGGCATTTTCGGCCGCTTGAGACTGCTTCGTATGCTCGGGATTTTATGAAGCTGTTAGCGCTTGAGCCTGGTGAGTCGGTGCTTGATATGGGGTGTGGGGCTGGGTCGATTGCTATTCCGCTTGCTCAGGCTGGGCATCCCGTGATTGCTGCTGACTTTTCCCCTGCCATGTTGGGCACGCTTGATGCTGGCATTGAGTACTATGGGCTCGAAGATCGCATTACACCGCTTGAGCTTGCTTGGGATGATGACTGGGATTTGGTTGGACCGGTCGCGAAAGCGGTAGATGTTGCCTTTGCCAGTCGCTCTGTCACCACGACCAACCTAAAAGGCGTGCTTGCCAAGCTTGATCGAACGGCTCGTCGGCGTTGTGCTGTCACGATGGTCGCCAACTCCAGCCCGCGCTATGACCTGCACCTGATGAACGCCATCGGTGCCTCGGTTACCTGCAGTAATGGCTTTGTGTATGCCTTTAATATCCTCATTCAGATGGGTGCCCTGCCGCAGGTTACGTACTTTGAATCGCCTCGTCGCGATACCTTCGATAGCCTTGAGGCGGGCGTAGCGGACTTCTCCCGCATGCTCGAGCACGGTAACGAGGATAAGATCGACCGTCTGCGCGACTACATCGCTCAGCATATGATTGAGAATCCCCATGCCGGCGAGCCAGGGTCCAAGGGCGTGCCGCAGGGGCGCTACATGCTCGACCACGTCCGCAAGGTCCGTTGGGCGTTTATTGCATGGGAGCCGGTCTCTTCGGACCGTCCATAGACCGCTTTCAGCCGCCGTACACGTCCGCCTGTAACCCGCGCTGTTCTCCCGCTCGGCATCCGCATTCTTTTTGAACTGGGCAAACACGCCCCACACCGCGCCGTTCCTGCGCTATCGTGGGACAGCTCACGTAGATTAAGGCCCCATCGCGGGGCGCCCCATAACATAGAAAGCGAGAACCCATGGCACTGACAGGAGCCCAGGTCAAGCAGCTTCGCAGCATGGCCCATCACCTCAACCCCGCCATCATCATCGGCAAGTCCGACATCAACGAGGGCACCGTCGAGCAGACGGTCGCCTACCTGGAGAAGCACGAGCTCGTTAAGTGCTCCGTACTCGATGGTTCCAGTCTTTCTGCCCGCGAGGCCGCCGAAGAGCTCGCCGAGCGCTGCCATGCAGACGTTGTTCAGGTTATCGGCCGCAAGTTCTCGCTGTATCGCGAGTCCTCGCGCAAGGACATCGAGAAGATTAAGCTCGTCTAAGAGCCAACGATCCGGCGAGCCAACATACATCAAGCTTGCGAGCGTCCGAGCAATTCGGACGCTCATTTTTTATCGTTCGACGAGCACGCGGTTAAGCCTACCCTCCACCAAGCGCTCGTACAGACGCCGCGTCTCGGGCTCGGGCACGCCATTGACCTGCTCCCTCAGGTGATGCATATGCCCACTGTACAGCTCGACGATATCGCGTCGTCGCCCCGCCGCACCGTAGACGCGCATAGCGCAACGCACCATGTCCTCGCGCGCCGTCTCTTGCCGCAGCCCCGACTCCACCAGCCATACCGCCGACTGCAGGTCGTTTTCTTCTAGGGCGGCGTTCGCGCCCCGAATCATGCAGTCGATATACTTCGATTCCATAATGCGCCTCATACGCAAAAAGTAGGTGGGATTACAGCCATTGGGAACATACAACGGGCCGGCGTAGAGCTGCTCGATCTTAAGGCACAGCTCAATCAGATGAGGTCCGCGCGCACCCGTGCGATTTCCCAAAACTTCGCGGCTTATCTGATCAAACAACCGCACGTCGGTCTTGACGTAATCGCCGTTAAGCCCAATGCACTCGTTTTGGATCAGCACACACGACTTGCCGTCCGGTGTCGGCCCCAAGGCCGAACGCAGGCGCGATATCGTCGAGTACAGATTGTTACGAGCGCTATTGAACTCGGCATGGGGCCACAGCTCCATGGCCAGCGTCTCGCGGTCGACCAGTGCATCCATGCCCAGCGCAAGCCGCTCGGCAAGCGTCGCCGCTTTCTTGCGGCGCCACATCTTATCCGTGATGGGAAACCCGTCGCGCTCGGCGCGAAACGCCCCAAACATGCGGATCTCGATATGGCCAATCACATCGACGCCCTCGGCATCGCCGGCCTGGAACAGACGCTCGCCTTCGCCCTCAAAGTCGTCACGCAGCGAATACCGCGACAGCTCGCGCACCGGGAGCTTCTTTCGAATTCTAGCAGCCGGCTCACCCAGACAATGCATCGCAAGACGCGCAAACAGCCGATACGACGGATCCAAAATCCCTGGGCGGTTCATGGACATCCAGGCTGCAAGGTCGCTATCGCGGCCCGCGGAGGCCAAATGCAGCGCCACCATCCAAGCCTCGGCACCACCGACCTGCGTCCGACTCAAATCGAGCAGCTCTGCCTCTTCGCGCACCGATACCATCGATGTATTGCGTAAGTACGCCGCGCGCTCTAGCAGCAGTGCGTTGTCGCGTATGTATCCAATCGATTCCTCGGCAAGCCTGAGCACCTGCACCGCACGGAATTTGGCATTGACCGGACGCCCCTCAGCCAACGACTGCCAGCCTTCCAGTATCAAGCCAAACAACTGGACTTGATTGTCACGCACACGCACGGCAAAACGGTCGAGCTCATTGAATGCTTGCTCGTCGGTCACCGGCATGCCGGCAAACAGGCGCCGCGCCGATAATACCATGCGCACCCAGATGGCGAGTGCTCGGATGTCACGCGCTTTGAGTGCCTCGAGCGTCAGGGCCATCTCGTCATCACGCTCGTCAGTCCCTGCATACGACCCATCAAATAGCTCCGTCAACATGCGGTCCGCCCGCACAAACGTCCCCGCGATATCGAGCTCACAATCGTAGACCTTATCCGTTTTGAGCCCTGCGAGGATCTCACCACCCTTCGCCCGCTCGGTCAGCCCATGTTTTATCTCGATATGTGCGGACAGCATATCGAGTGCGGCACAAGACGCCTCACTTCCCAGCGCTGTATGGCTTGCCGGAAGCCCCAGACCACTATCTCCATAACAGGCGGCCGTAAACGCGTGCGCCACCTTCCACGACACGGGATCGAGCTCGCAAATCGCTTGCTCGCCCGCATGCTCGATAATTGAGGCCATATACCGCGCGAGTTTTGTATTGGAGACGCTCACCGCCGCAGATAGATGCCGAGTGCCTCGTCAGGCGTCGGCTCCGATACCCGGCCATCTGCTTCGGTCTTTCCCAGTGCCGCGCGGCAGACATCCCCTCCATGCCCCGTCAGGGCCAGATCGACCCCATACTGCCCGGCAAGCTCCAACACCGCGCTGCGGTCCAAAAACGCGTCGGCAAGGTCCATCGCGGTATCGCAGCGCCCCGCTTTAATCAATATACGAGCCGCCCGCACAACGAGTTCGGGGCGAATTTCGGCGACCAGCTTGCGCAATCGCAGACGTGCGTTATCCTCGGTACCCAAGCAGGTAAAGCTCCGGTCTGC
>JAEZNV010000164.1 GCA_023441725.1 Actinomycetes bacterium
GCACGTCCAGCAAGCTCATCCTTGAGAACGTAACGACCAAGAATGACGATACAAACTGGTATGCTATCCGCACCTTGCTCAATTTCGAAGAGCATAAAAAGACGGGCTACAGCATTTGGTCGGTCGACGACGACTCGGACAAAGATGGAAAGGTCATCCACGTATGGGGCGGCGAGTATGACAACAAGCCCAGCCGTGCTTTTGCGTTCGAGCGTCAATCAAACGGAACCTATATCATCCGAGACCGCACGGTCGAGAAAGAAACCGAGAAAAAAGACATTAAGTACCTGGCAATAGAATCGAACGGCAAAGACCAGGACAACAATAAGATCTGCCATAAGAGTAAGAGCATTCCGTGGGAGCTCGAACTTATCGGTTACGACATGGGCAAGATCAATACCACAGTTAGAAGTATCGACTGGACCACGTATAGCAGCTACGTCGACGGACCATGCTGGATGAAATACGTCGACGACAACAAGTACCTCGACGAGCTGAGTATCCCGGGCACGCATGATTCGGGCACCTGCAGCGTGGACAACGACACCGAGCCCCAATCCTCACAAGCAAAGTGCCAGCAGGATTACATCCCCACGCAGTTGCTCGAAGGCATTCGCTATTTTGATATCCGACTTGGAAAGAACAACGATAAAGGCGACCCCGGTATCGACCATGGAAGATGCTACCTGCTCAAAAAAGACGGGGGCTTTATGCATCTCTCCGATGTCATCGACTACTTCAAAACTTTTTTGAACGAAAACCCATCAGAAGCGCTCATCATGCTTGCGTCACGAGGCAACGACGAGGCTACCGACGAAAGCGTTACGACGGCTTTCGCCAAGGTTATGCACGATAATCCCGATCTGTTCTACACGTCGAGCCGAATCCCCACACTGAACGAGGTGCGCGGAAAGATCGTCCTGCTGCGTCGATTTGTACTCGCCGGCAACAGCGTAAGCGGCCACACGTGGGGCCTCGATCTCACCCAATGGGACGACAAAATCAAGGCGCATTCCGGGCAGTCGATGTGCCTCGTCCAAGACGCGCGAGGCTTTGAGACTACGGGCAATGCGGGCGACAAAGAGCCCTATTGCACCAAGGTATACGCCCAGGACCATTTTGAATGCACCGGAACCGACAAGACTAGCTGGGTCGATATGGCGCTGCGAGAGACGACCAATCTCACGCGCAACAAGGTGGACGTCGAGGACAATGATGGCGCCAAGATGCAAGTCCTGGAACGCTGCTGGTCTATCAACTACACCAGTTGCACGAATTACAAACAAGGAAGCAATCCTTTTACCGCGGCGCGAGTGGTCAACGAGCATCTGTACAAGAGCCAGTACATCAATCCCAGCGGCAGCGATAAAACAAAGTCAGATTGCCTCAAGCACGTTGGTATTATCGCGTCCGACTTTGTCGATTCGGCACTGGCCCGGAGCATCTACCAACGCAATTACGACGCGAAGCACAAGCCAACAGTTTCATGCTGCCTCCCGGACCGCATGCACATGACGTATGGAGACTCGCTGAGCGATGCCTCGCTCCAAGATGGCAAGACCGTTGGCGAGGGCCATTTCCGCCTTGTCGACAGCAGCAACGTACTCAACGTGGCCGCTTCTGGCAGCGCGTTTGCCATCGAATATGTGGATGTCGACGCCCTGGGCAACGAGACCGTTACGGGGCTGCAGGGCTTTGTGCCCATCGATATCGATCCACGCGCGCTGACGCCCCATTTTGAGGGACTCGAAGGCCTTAAGGCCGGCGAAGACGTGCGCGCCAAGGTCACGGCGCCGCTCGACGGCAAGCTCGAAACCGATGCCTGTGCGGCCCAGCTCGAATTTGTGCACGACGCGAACGGCGCTCCGGGCGCGGCAATGGCCGAAGGCGAAACATTTGCCGCAGGAACGTATTGGGTGCGTGCGAAAGGCCTGTTGGGCGACGCGGCGCAAAACTACACGCTTGCCACCGACGGAGCCGCAAGCTTTACTGTAGCGGCCTCGGACAGTGCAGGCGGCGCCGGCGCCGGCACTGGCGCCAACGTGGGCAGCGCTGATAAGAACGGCAAGGGCAACAAGGGCAAGGGCTCGGGCGGAAAGCTCGCCGACACGGGCGACGGCTCTGGCATCGCCGCCGGGCTCGCCGCTGCCGCCGTGGCGACGACGGTCGCCGGCACGGCAATGCTTGCCAATGACCGCGAGGACAATGGAGACGTTGACGAATAGGCCAGCCGGCCTTTTTGGACACATCGATTTGATTGGGGGGGGCGCAGAATACCGTTCTGCGCCCCTATTTTTGACATGAAGGAGCAACGCCTCGCAGGTTGAACGACCAGCCACCGTGCCGCCAGATGCGCGGGCGTAAGTCTGGCCCGAACGCCGACGTCGGCTACATCACCATGTTCAGCGCGTTCACAAATTCCTGGGCCTTCGCACGGCTACTCAGGCTAAAGACACAGGCAGTCAACAATCTGTTGCGCAGAAAAACGTCGCGGCCCTTGATCCTGTTGACTCCCGTGATGTCCTTAAGGTAGACAATCTCGATATGCTTGCCGCCGAAAGTACCATTCTTGAGCACCTCGATACGGTTAGGCTAGATCTTGACGTCTTTAAACATGCCCGAACCTTTGTCCTGGAACAACAAGGTGCTGTTGTCCATGCGTGTCACTCCCATGGGGTTCGCTAAAACTGCCTCTATGGTCACATTTTAGTCACTTCGGGAATCCTGCACGAAGGCGCTAGGCGACATTGAAATTCGAGTCCGCGCGAGGCTTTAAGATAGACATGATCAGCCGCATCGATGCGACTGGCAATGCTTCTAGGAGTACGCCTCGTATTATTCGCCATTAGAGGAGGCCTTACATGCTTTACGTATGGGAATTCGAGTTCTTTGATTCGGACGGCGTTGTCGACGCTGTGCCATGTGGCTCGCTGGGCGGAGGGGGAACGTTTGGCTCCGACCTAAACGACGCTGTCGAAAGCGCCGCTGATTTTCTCGCATGTATGGTCGACGATCACCTTATGGGCGGCGTCGATCTTCCCGCGCCGGACTTTGGACACCAGCCACAACACGGCGGCAAGATTATCGCCGTGGCCGTCAGCCGCGAGCTCGGCGACATCCCCGCCGTCACCGCAGCGGATGCCGCGCGTATGCTCGGTGTTAGCTCAGCACGGGTATCGCAACTGATAAATGCAGGAATGTTGGATTCATGGAAGGACGGCACCAAGCGCATGGTGTCAAAAGCTTCCATCGAGGCACGACTCGCCGACGCACCAAAGGCAGGGCGCCCAAAAGAGGTCCCTATTGCCGTATAAGGCGAGGCTACTGCGCACTTTTATTCCACACGATGTTTTCAGCCTGGTATAAACAAGTTCAATAACAGAAAGCAAATCCAACCATCGTGTCTAATTACGAAAGGATTTTCGCCTTTTCTGCAGCAAACTCTTCCTCGGTAAGTACTCCACTATCACGCAGCGCTGCAAGTCTCTCGGGCCTTGCAACTACATCACCACTATCCACCAGCGTCTCAATAGTCTGTGAAACCTGCGGATACTGCTCGAGCTCCTTCGATAGGGCATCGACTATCTCGGCAATATTCTTTGCATTTTTGCCCCCGTTTAATACGTTTGTCCTGACCTTAGATGACGAGTTGACAGTAACGCCAGATCCGCCTTCAACTGGAACAACCGAAATACTGATATTTTCACCCCAGGACCAAAGGCTCATACCAATCTCGGCTGCAACTGTTCTTGTTGCGGGCGATGCGCTATCAACTTTTACTTTAGGCAGCTTTTCCATAACTGCCTTCAAGGCATTAAACGTGTCGTCAGGAGAATACGGTACCTGAATCTGAAGCTGCTGATCCGCAAAACCCATAATCCGGCCTCCGCTTCTACAAGATTAAGGCTATCGGCAATGGTAGCACGTTCCCAGCACTTTTAAATTCATCTAATGACCTTGTGATGCAGCCCGACACCCCAGCACTACTCCCTATTTCCCAAATAGCGCACCCAGCAGACCGCGGCGCTTGGGCTTTTCCTCTCGGTAGGAACCCTCGGCCGCCGCTGCCACCTGGCGCGGTTGCTCACCGCCTCCTCGGCGCACGATCTGGTATAGAAACGGCGATTTAACGTATTTGACCTCGATGGGCGTGGCGTGCACGGTGCTTTCGCTCGACAGCATCACGTTGGGATTGAGCGGTGCCACCACATGCGTCTCGCGCTTGTCGCTAAACACTACCGCGGCCGCGCGACCCGTCTGGCCGTTCACGGCAATGCGCACCTGCTCGCCGTCGCGGCTATCCGACGCCGGGCGATCGACAAAGTAGACCGGTACCATCACCAGGCCGTCCTTGTGCTTGCGAGCCTTGCGCGCCCAGGCGCGGATGCTCTTTTTATTGAGCCCCAGCACCGCCTCGGCATCGTTGCCGACAATATCGAGCGCCAGCTTATCAATAATCACCTGGTCCTTGGTGGACGCATCGACGGAAACGACGCGGAAGTCACCTTCCTGCATGGCGGGATCGAACGACCCCACCTTGCCAAAGTCCCACGGCTCCAAAATGCCCATAAGGTGAACGTCCAGGTAGTTTGCCCGCGGATACGCCCAGTCGAGCACCTCGTAGTACACCAAGGTCTCCTTGCTCAGGCCCTTTCCCGGGAAGGACGCCATCATGCGCAGGTCCGCCAGCGCCATGGGGAAATAGAAGAGCATCATGTCGTTTTGAATCGCGTCTTCCACGTCGTGCCCGGCAAAGGCATCAGGGTACTGGCGCACCAGCTGCAGCGCGTTGGCACGTGCCTGCTGCGGCGATATCTCACAGGGGACGCCCTGTTCGGGAACGTATTCGGCACCCACGCCCATGGTCAGGCGCTTACTAAACGTGCCGGGCTTGAGAAGGTCAGCCATACCGATTTTGTTGCCGCAGGACGGGCACTCAAACACGCGTTGGGTCGACTCGCCCTCAAAGGACGCGCCGCAGAAGGGACAGGGAATGCTCACGTGCGTCGCCTCTTGGAACTCCTGCGCCGTTCCGCGATCTTCCCACAGCAGATGCTCCAGAACCGACTGATTGCGCCAGTACGAATTGAAGAAATACCAGTCCGGGTCCTCTGGGCGCTCGAGCTGCGAGACGTGCGTGAGCTTGAGCAGCCCGTCAACCACCGTCAGCGGCGTATGACGGATACCCAGGGCGCTCTTGGGCTCCCCGGCGTCCGCTTGCCACGGAATAACCGTTTCGCAATAGGCGCACTCAAAGCTGCGCTTTGCCTGGTGCGAATACATGGGGCCGCCGCAGTTTTGGCATTTAATGGCAAACATCTCGTCCATGGAAACGTCCTCCTTTGCACAGGGCTGTCGACAATAAGTATGTCGAGCAGACAGGCACATGCCCATACCCATGTGGCCCAAAATGGAGCAATCGGTCGGACGGGAAGCCCCGCTCGTTAGCGCCGGCAGACCATTGCTGCATTTTCTGAGCATCGGCACACGTTGCGTCTGCGCGAGCTACACTATCCCCTTAAACATGATTGTGAGGACGATCGTTATGCTATTTGTAAATCGGCTGGTACATACGCTTGTTCCCGGCAGCGAGGGCGAGCCGGTCGATACAACCTGCCGCACCAACGCGGGTTTTGCCGCAAGCCTCATCTGCATCGGCCTCAACATCACGCTGTGCCTGGCCAAGGGCATAGCTGGTCTGCTCGCGGGTTCTGTCTCGCTTATCGCCGATGCCTTCAACAACCTTTCCGACGCCTCGAGCAACATCGTGAGCCTGCTCGGATTCCGCCTTGCCAGCCGCCCGGCCGACGAGGGGCACCCCTATGGCCACGGCCGCTACGAGTACCTGGCGGGGCTGTTTGTCGCCGTTCTCGTTTGCGCCGTCGGCATCAACCTGATCCTGGAGTCGGTCACCAAGATCATCAAGCCCTCCCCCACCGCGTATTCGGCGCTCTCCATGGCAGCCCTTATCCTGTCCATGCTCGTCAAGTTTTGGATGGCGGCGTTCAACCGCACGCTGGGCAACCGCATCGATTCCGAGACGCTTATCGCCACGGCGCAGGATTCCAAAAACGACGTCATTACCTCGGCCTCGGTCCTGGCCGCAGCGCTTATTTCGCAGACAACCGGCTTTGACCTCGATGGCTGGGCAGGCCTGGGCGTGGGCATCTTCATCTGCATCAGCGGCATGGGCCTGGTGCGCGACGCCATCAGCCCGCTGTTGGGGCAAGCGCCCGACCCCAAGCTCGTCCAGGCAATCCGCGACAAGATCATGTCGTATCCGCAGGTCCTAGGCACGCACGACCTCATGGTGCACGACTACGGTCCCGGCCGCCAGTTTGCCAGCGCACACGTGGAAATGCCCGGCGAGGGCGATGCGTTTGAACATCACGAGATCCTGGACACTATCGAGCACGATATCAAACGGCAGATGGGCATCGGTATCACGCTACACTGCGACCCTATCGCCACCACCGGCGACGACCTGCGTGGCTGGGTCAAGCGCGGCATAGCGCAAATCGACCCCACGCTCTCCATCCATGACCTGCACGAGCACGACGGGTTCGTTTCGTTTGACCTGGTGCGTCCCGACGGCTTTGACATATCCGACGAGGAGCTGCTGGAGCTCGTCACGCGCATCGTGCACGAGCGCCGGCCCGACGTCTCGTGCGTCGTCACATTTGACTCGGGCTTCAGCTCGCCCGACCGTCCGGCCGAACAGCTGTAATCGACAGCAAAACGGGACGCAGGACCGCCGACCAACGCGCCCATGCGCCCGGTCACGCGATCCTACGTCCCGTTTTTGTTTGCACCGCTAAAGCTATAGCCGCTCGGCCGCTAGTTTCCCTGCGCGCCCGAAATGCCATTTTGCAGGGCATCCCAGGCGTTCGTTGCCATATCGCCCAGGTTCTGTGCAGTATCGCCGAGATTCTGAGCCGTGTCACCCAGCTCTTGGGCCTTATCTCCCAGCTCCTGGGCCTTGTTGCTCAGGTCTTCCAGTGTGTTGGAGCTCGAGCTGTCCGCGGTGCCCTGGTCGCCGGACGCATAACCCGACGAGCTGTCCTTGCGCGTGAGCTGAATCTCGAGGTTACCGTTGTCGTTATAGTAGGCAGACGTCACGACCCAATTGGCATCGACAACGGGCGTCGAGCCGTCGTCGGTCAGAATCACGGCATTCGAAAGATCGGCCCCGCGCGACTTGAGGAGCTTCTTGGCGTTGGACCAGTACTGACCCGGGATATCGCTCAGGTCGACGGTGCCGGACTGGGTAGTCTCGGTCTGCTCGGCCGTGGTATCAGTCGCGGCGCCCCGCTTGTTGAGCATGCCCGACACGATGGCAAACACAACTGACAGGGCAAAGAAGATCGCCAGCACAATCAGGATTTTCTTGATCACGCTCGACGAACGCGAAGGCTTCTTCTCCTCGTCCTCGCCATACTGAGGGATGGACTTGGGATACTCACGATACGGCTCGCGCGCATATCGGTCGCGTGACTCGTAGCGCGGCTGTGCCGTGCGCGGCATATATGTCGTCTGCTGAGGTTGCGGAATGGGATTTTGCAGCAGATCATCATAAGGGTCTGCCGCCGCGTTGCCGTAGGGGCCCTGCGACGAGGCACCATACGGGTCCTGCGCTGCGTTTCCGTAATTCACAACGCGCGTGGGATCGGCCGACGCCTGCGTCGTATCGGGAGCAGCGTAGCCGGGATTCGGCACGACGCGGGTCTCATCGGCGCCATTGCCCGTCCGCGGGGAGCCGTAGCCACCCATTACGGTCGTCTTGTCCTGGTCCATGCAACGATTCCTTTCCGTCGCCCGTAAGCATCAAGTTATCCATGCATTCTACCCGCGCAAAAGCCTATGATGGGCAAAGCCCGCCGGTATCTACAAGACATGCGCGGCCGACGGTCATAAGCGAATCGAGGATACGTCATGGCAAAAAGCAAGCTCATCAAAGACACGACGCGTGCCGAACGTGAGGAGATAATTAAGCTAGCACTCGCGGGCTGCGGTAACGGCAGCTGCGACAACTGCGGCAGTTGCAGCTTGGGAGCAGGCGACCCGTACGGCACCTACCAGCCCTACATTGACGGCGAGATGGAAATCGCCGATATCAACATGATGGTCGCCGAGCGCAACGCTAAACTCTTCGGCCTCCGGCGCGGCTAATGATCCCTTCTTGGGCTGTGCACCAAAAAATGCGCCCATCTACTACGTTTAACCCAAGGGTGCCAACCATAGCCATATTTGTGTTAACAAAACCGCAGGTAAACGTCTTGCCGCATTGTTAAAAAACGCTCCATGGTCGGTCCAACCCTGGTAAACGTAGTAGATGGGCGCTTTTCGTGGCGCGGCTGGCCTAGATAGCTTGTTTCGGAGCCAATTTGCATCAAAAAGTCCCCGGTGGCGCTGCGTTTTGCGTCACCGGGGACAGTTCAATTTATCCCTCGCGGTCCACCTTACTCATTGGGTACGTACGTAGCCCTGGCTCGCTCGGGCGTCACGTCCTGACCACTGGAATAGCTCGAGTCGAATGCGTGCGCAACCAAGTCGTGCGTGTCCCATGCCATGCAGTCAAACTCGCCAGTATCGAGGACAACGATATAGCCCTTGCCGTCGTAGTAGAAATGGTCCTCGGTGTAGTTATCGTCATCGTCGATGTTGTCTTCGGACACGGAGTCCATATCCGGCTTTGCCGTCTTAATTGCCTGCTTGGCCTCACTCTTGAGGGTATCGAATGAGAGCCCGTGCTGCGCAAGCGAGTCCTCGAGCGAAACCTGCTCACCCGTCTTGAGGTTGTAGAACGCCGACCTCGTCACCCGTTCCGATCGATACGGAGGCTGATAACTGTTGGTGAACGTACGCACGCAGGCGATATCGCCGTCAATCGAGACGATCTCGGCGGTATACATCATGGTCACGCGGCTGTCCTCGTCATCCATCGAGGCCTGCTTGCTCGCATCGAGCGTGTCCGCAACGAGCAGGACCATATCCTTGTTGAACTTGGCGACACCCACGCCCTGGCCCTTAACCTGAGGATAGGTCCACGTAGCCGTGATCTGACACGTGTCATCGGGAGACGGGTCCAGCGGGCCTTCGCCAACCGCAGCCGTAAAGTCGACATCCTGCGTAGCAGAGACGGCTTCGTAGCCCACCTGCGCGCTGTCATCGTCCTTCGACTTCAGCTGCTCCAGCGTCGTGGCCACCGTTGCGATGGTGCCGGCTACGCTCTCTTCGGTGCTGGTAAGCACGGCGCTCAGCTCGGACACTTCATTGGTGCCGGCAATCTTCGAATCGCTTATCGGCGCCGGACCGGCAACGGCGCTGAACGCCTTACCATCGTAGGCATCGAATTCGCACTCATAGCCATCACGAGATTCGTCCATCCCGACTGGAACCTCTTTGACGTTGATCTTCTCCCCATCATGCAAATATCGCCTGAACCCATAGGTGCCATCGTAATCGTATACACGGAGCGAAACGCCAACGCACATAACGTCAACCCAGATATCGGGCTCATATACTTTCTCAATTTTGCCGTCGCGGTATGCCCAAACCTCGGCCTTAGCGGCGGTGGCGCCATTGCTGTTTTCGAGCGGCTCGTCAGAATACTCAATCAAGAGCTCATCCTGACCATCGCCATCAAAGTCTATAAGCTTGGCGTAGGCAACTCCCTGGGCTCCATATGTGTATTCATCAATCGCGACAGCCTCGCCCTCGCCGTACTTTTTCTGGTACTCGAGGATCTTGTCGGTGAACAGCTCGTTTGCCGTCTTGACCGCCGCCTTGGCAGAAGCCTTGGCCTCCTTCTTGGACTGCGTGAGCTCAACGTTCTTGGGAGCGTCCGAGCCTTCCTTGGCGTAGTCGACCTTCATGGTGGTCGTGCTCTTCTTTTTGCCCTTGCCCGAGGTGATGGTCATCTGGTACTTCTGGTCGGGCAGCTCGCCAAAGTCCTCCATGGCAAAGCCGTCCTCGCCATCGACCTTGATGGTGTAGCTCTTGCCCTTACCGGACACCGGCGTCAGCTCGACGGTATAGCTCTTAAGCTTTTTGCCCTTGCTGTTCTTGGGCAGCACTTTAGTCTCGCACGCGCAGACAACGTAGCCCTTGCCGCCCGAAGTCACCTCGGACGACGAGCCGATGCGCGGCACGACGACGATTGCCACTACGATGGCGACAACGGCAACACCGCCGATAACGGCAGCGACGATACGGCCCCTGTGCTTGGGCTTCTTGGGCTGCGGCGTCGGAACAAACGATTGAGCGGTCTCAGCAGGCTCGGTCATAGGCTCCTCATAACGAGACTGCGCCGCCATATGAACCGGGGCACCCTGAGGAGCTTGCTGTCCCACAGGAGCGGACGACGGCGCATCCCCTACCGGAAACGCCACAGGCTCCGCCTGGTCCTCAACTCCGCCCACGCGAGCGCCGCAGCTCGTGCAAAACGTGGAGCCATCGGGTATCTGAGCTCCGCACTTGGTGCAATACATCGCATCTCCCGTCTCTCGTCGCAGCCGCAATGCGCCCGCGCAGTTCTTCCAACTACACCGTACGAGAAAAATCTCCATTCTTGTTGCGCAACATTGCCGCCACAAAAAATGATCCCTTGGGGACGGAGGAAAAAGCCCCGCCGAGCCATGGGGCGCGGCGGGGCGGGCAAGCGGCTATGAGCAGCAGGCTTAGAACAGGCCGGTGATGTTGCCGTCGTTGTCGACGTCGATGTTCTCGGCCGCGGGAACCTTGGGCAGGCCAGGCATGGTCAGAACGCTGCCGGTCAACGCAACCACAAAGTGAGCACCGGCGGAAACCTTGAGCTCGCGCACGGTGATGCGGAAGCCCTCGGGAGCGCCCAGCGCCTTGGCGTTGTCGCTAAAGCTGTACTGCGTCTTGGCGACACACACCGGCAGGTTGCCAAAGCCGTTCTCGCGCAGCTCGGCGAGCTGACGCTTGGCAGCCGGCGTAAAGTCGACGCCGTCGGCGCGGTAAACCTTAGTGGCAACGGCCTCAAGGGCATCGGCAACATCGGCACCGTCCTCGTAGGCAAACTGGAGCTCACTCGGCTGCTCAATCAAGCGCATGACCTCATCGGCCAGGTCGAGCGCGCCCTCGCCTCCCTTGGCCCAGACCTCGGACAGCTTAACGTTGACACCGAGCTTCTGGCACTCGGACTCGATGAGCTCGAGTTCGGCCTCGGTGTCCGTCGGGAAGCGGTTAATGGCGACCACGCAGGGCAGACCGTAGACATTCTGAATGTTGTCGACGTGGCGCAGCAGGTTGGGCATGCCGACCTTGAGGGCCTCGAGGTTCTCCTCGTTGAGGTCGGCCTTGGCAACACCGCCGTTGTACTTGAGCGCGCGGGCGGTTGCGACGACCACGACGGCGCTGGGACGAATGCCAGTCATGCGGCACTTGATGTCGAGGAACTTCTCGGCACCCAGGTCGGCACCGAAACCAGCCTCGGTAATCGCGACGTCGCCAAAGCGCATGGCCATGCGGGTGGCCATGATGGAGTTGCAGCCGTGGGCAATATTGGCGAAGGGACCGCCGTGGACAAACGCAGGCGTACCCTCGAGCGTCTGCACCAGATTGGGCTTGAGCGCGTCCTTGAGCAGGGCCGCCATGGCACCCTGAGCCTTAAGGTCACGGGCGCGGACGGGCTCGCCGGCATAGCTGTAGCCGACGACGATCTCGCCCAGGCGCTCCTTGAGGTCATTGATGCTCGTGGACAGGCACAGGATTGCCATGACCTCGGAGGCAACGGTGATGTCGAAGCCATCCTCGCGCGGTACTCCCTGGGCCTTGCCGCCAATGCCGTCGATAACATGGCGCAGCTGACGGTCGTTCATGTCGACAACGCGCTTCCAGGTGATGCGCTTAACGTCGATGCCAAGCTGGTTGCCCTGCTGAATATGGTTGTCGAGCATGGCTGCCAGCAGATTGTTGGCGGCACCGATGGCATGGAAGTCGCCGGTAAAGTGCAGGTTGATGTCCTCCATGGGGATGACCTGAGCCCAACCGCCACCGGCGGCACCGCCCTTCACGCCAAACACGGGACCGAGCGAAGGCTCGCGCAGGGCCACGGCGCTCTTGACGCCGCGACGGCGCAGGCCGTCGGCCAGGCCGATGGTCGTAGTGGTCTTACCCTCGCCTGCGGGCGTGGGATTGATAGCGGTCACGAGGACAAGCTTGGCCTGGTGATCAGTTGGCTCGTTGAGCAGGGAATAGTCGACCTTTGCCTTGTCAAAGCCGTACGGAATCAGATGCTTAACGTCGACGCCGGCGTTCTTGGCCACCTCGGTAATAGGCAGCGGCGTAACAGAACGTGCGATTTCGATGTCAGTAGGCATGGGCGGTCCTTTCGTTACCGGATGAGAAAAAGACCAATCCAGCATAGCACGCGCGCGCAATAGTAAAACGCCCGTAACCGACGAACGGCGATATGTTTACCCGATGCCCAGCGATAGCCTACAGATGCGCTAAAACAAGCCCATTCCTACAGGGTCGGCTCGATACCCAAATGCTCGAATGTGCGCAGGGTTGCCTGGCGACCCTGCGGCGTGCGAATCATCAACCCACACTGCAGCAGATAGGGCTCGTAGACATCCTCGAGCGTACCCGGGTCCTCGCCCACCGCACTGGCAAGCGTCGTCAGGCCGACGGCACGTCCGGAGAACGTCTTGGCAAGCGTCTCCAAAATGCGAATATCCATCCAGTCCAAGCCGAGCTCATCGATCTCAAAGAACTCGAGTGCCTGACGGCAGATATCGAGCTCGATGGGACCGTTGCCGCGCACCTGCGCATAGTCGCGCACGCGCTTGAGCAGACGGTTGGCAAGACGCGGCGTGCCGCGCGAACGCGAGCCGATCTCGAGCGCGCTGGGATGGTCAATCGTCACGCCCAGGATGGTCGCCGAGCGTGTCACAATCTGGGCGAGTTCCTCGACGGTGTAGTAATCCAGACGATACGAAATGCCAAAACGGTCGCGTAGCGGGCCGGTCAACATGCCCGAGCGAGTCGTTGCCGCCACCAGCGTGAACTTGGGGATATCCAGGCGAATCGAGCGTGCAGCCGGACCCTTGCCGATCACAATATCGAGGGCAAAGTCCTCCATCGCAGGATACAGGACCTCCTCGACCGAGCGGTTGAGGCGGTGGATCTCGTCGATAAACAGCACATCACCCGGCTGCAGGTTAGTCAGGATGGCCGCCAGGTCGCCGGTGCGCGCGATGGCCGGACCGCTCGTCGTCTTGATCTGAGCGCCCAGCTCGTTGGCGATAACCGTAGCCAGCGTGGTCTTGCCCAGACCCGGAGGGCCCGAGAAGATCACGTGGTCGAGCGTCTCGCCGCGGCTCTGCGCGGCCTCGATCAGCACGCGCAGGCTCTGCTTGATATGCTCCTGGCCGCAGTAGTCATCCAGGCGCTGGGGGCGCAGGGTACGGTCGACATCGAGGTCCTCGGGCGTCAGCTCCGAACCCACCATACGCTCGCCATGCGCCATGAATGCCGCCGGCGAGTTGCCGGGCGTCGCCCACAGGTCCTGAGAGTCATCGGCTTCCCACATCACGCATCCATTCCAAGTCGCTTAAGCGCCGCGCCGAGCAGATCCTCGACACGCATATTCTGCCCATCATACCCGCTCAGGGCAACATCGGTCTCCTGCGGGCTAAAGCCCATGGAAAGGAGCGCCGCACGGGCGTCATCGATCGCCGAAGGAGCGGCGGCGGGGACCGGCATCGCAACCTGGCCGGGAATCACGTCGACCGGCACAAAGCCCTTGTCCTTGGCAAAGGTGCTCTTGAGCTCCAGGATTAGACGCTGCGCGGTCTTTTTGCCCACACCGGGAACCTTGGCCATGCCCTTGTCATCCTCGGCCATCACCAGGGAATACAGCTGACCCACGGTATAGGTGGAGAGCACGGCGAGCGCCAGGCGCGGACCGACACCCGACACGGACACGAGCCGATCGAACATCGTGCGCTCGTCCTTGGAGGCAAAGCCAAAGAGCGTCATGGCGTCCTCGCGCACCTGCATACGGGTATAGAGGCGCACCTCGCCGCCGGGCGTCGGCAACGTGGCCGCAGTGCAGCCCGAAATACTGAGCTCAAAGCCCACGCCCGACACATCGACGACGGCCGAGCTCATCGTGGCCTCGACAAGCGTTCCATGGAGCTGGGAGATCATCAGTATCCGGTTCCTCTCTGTTGATAGAACTCGCCACCGGTAAGCGCCCGGGTGCGGCTAAGGTTAACGTGGCAGATGGCGCAGGCCAGGGCATCGGCGGCATGGTCGGGATGCGGGTCGTGATCGAGCTGCGTGAGCGTACGAACCATATACGCGACCTGCCGTTTGTCCGCGGCGCCGGTGCCCACAACAGCCTGCTTGATCTGCATAGGCGTATACTCGCCAATCTCGAGCGCGCATTCCGAAAGCGCCACGAGTGCAGCACCACGGGCATGCGCCGTAGGGATGGCCGAGCGAACGTTGGCGCCAAAGTAAATGCTCTCGATAGCAGCGGTATCGGGTCGATAACGCTCCACGACACCCTTGAGGTCGCGAGCGATATGCGACAGGCGCACCGCGAGCGGACTGCCCGCGCCGGTCTCGATACAACCGTAGGCGCGGCAGCGAACCTCGCCGCGCCGCTCCTCGATAATCCCCCACCCCGTATGGGCCAAACCAGGGTCGATACCCAAGATAACCAAGCCAACCTCCCCTCGTCACAAGCACGGCACGAGACAAGGCCCCGCGCACTATTCACGAACGTCTGTTCTAGAATAACACAACAGGGCCAAGGTGCTTAGTTGAAGAATCGGGGTTGGGAGCGAATCCCATCCCATAGTTAGTTTTGGCTAAAGAATGGGAACTGTCGGGGATCCATCGGCGGTTGCGGCATCGGCGTGCCCTGGGGCCCACCCTGCGGACCACCCTGGCCGCCCATCATCTTATCGATGGCGTCCTGGACCTCGCCCTCAAACTTTTTCATGCCCTCGTGCAGGCGGCGCTGGCCGTCCTCGGAGCGCAGCTGCTCCATCTGCTCGGGCGAAATACCCAACAGGTCACCCAGTAAGCCCATCATCTCGCCACGCATGCGTTCGCTTGTATCTTCGTCAGCAAAGCGGTTCACCTCGGCGCGCGCCAGCGCATCGACCGTCATGCGTTCCTTGCCGCTCAGCCCCAGGTCGGACCACGCGAGCATGTACGGCCAGGCGCGCTCGACAAACGAACGGGCCGAGACGATCGGCGCCGTCGGCAGCATGCGGCGAGCCGCCTCGCCCTGACGCACGAGCATCAGCAGCAGTGAGCAGGCCTCGGGCTTGCCGGCAGCCATCGGAATGTCGTCGAAGGGACGGCTGCGGTCGACGTGCGACTCGAGCGTGCCATCGACCTCGCCTGGCTCAAGCCCGCCGAGCAGCTGCGCCGCGCGGTCGAGCATGTCGACCGGACCGTCAAGCGTCGAGAGCGCTTGTGCCAGCACGCGCTCCATGCAATCCTCCACCGCGTTGAGCGTCACGAGCTCCTGCGGCACCACGGCAGACGTACGGTTGCGCACACGCGCCACAAACTCGAGCGTCGACAGGTATACGTCACCAAAGGGCGCATAATCGCCCTGGTAGCCGCCGCAAAGCGCGGGCGCCGCCAGCGCGTACTCAGTTTTGGACAGCGGACTCAGCGCCATCGCACCCAGCTCGAGCGCCGTATCCTCCAGCATGAGGCCCAGCGTGCGAGAGCGCAGGCGCTCGGCATCGCCCGCCGACACATCGCGGTCGAGTACACGCGCGGCATCCGGCGCATCGCGCTCAACCGTGCGAATATGCAGGCGCTCGGCAATGGCGCGAACGGCGGCACAGCGAGCAGCCTCGGCCTCCTCCTGCGCCGGCGTAAAGATGCGGTTGCGTCCCAGTACCAGGCCGATCACGTTTCGCGGACCCAGGGCGTCGACGGCAAGCGCCGCCAGCAGGGACGACGGCAAGTCGCCCTCGAGCGCCACCACGGCGCGCGACGTACCGCGGGCGCGGGCGTTATCGCGAACGGCGAGCACCAGCGCCTGCCACAGCCACTCCTCGGAACGGAACTCGGGCAGTTCGTGATCTTCCAGGGCATCGAGCATCACGCCGCGCTGGATCTCCTGAACCAGCAGGCTCTCCTCAAAACACGGCGCTTGGGCCACCACGCGGCCGCAGTCGTCGAGCACAAACGAGCCGCCGGTATACACCGACTCATCGTACGCACCGACCGGCGCCATGCAGGCAAACCACACGCTGCGCTTAGATGCGATCTTGCGGTAGGCTCCGCTGCGCACGGCGGCGATCGCAGCGCTCTCGCGGTCGGTCATATCAAACGCGTTGAACTGGAAATAGGCGATGAGGTCGACGCCGGTCGGCAGCATCTCGAGCTCGCGGTCCAAGTCGAAGATCACGGCGATACGCACGCCGTCCACGTCGAAGACTGGCGGCGCCCAACGGGCATCGCCGGTCCCACCGCGCTGCAGGGCAATGCTCGAACGGGCCGGCACCACATGGCCGTCCTTGAGCATCATGTAGTCGAGCAGGGGCTGGCCCTCAAACGAAACTGCCGCGGGCACGATGCAGATCATATCGAGCTCTTGGATACGCTCGGCGACGCCGGTCAAGCCGGCAAGTATGTCGTGCTCAAAGTCGGCAGTGCCCACCAGGCCGCCGGGCAGGGCTCCCATAAAGAGCGGAGCCGGCACGCACAGGACGCGCGCACCGCGCTCGTGGGCCAGGCGCGCCTGGTCCTCGATGCGACCGCAGATACCCTCAATATCACCCAGGCGCATATCGATCTGTGCAAGTGCGAGCTTCATGGCTCAGCCCTTTCCGTCGT